>JAHRVS010000365.1 GCA_019090565.1 Gammaproteobacteria bacterium | reverse complement strand
CTTTCAGCGAATCGGCGCTAACGTCAATTTTGAAGGATGTCGTGGGTGCCATTTCAGTTTGACCAAACCCATCGGCAATGATAACGCCTGGAAACCGAGCGAATATCTTACGTTTGAGCGCCGCAGGACAAACGCCACCACCCGTTGCGGCGATTACCACCGAACTAAGGTCATAATTACCAATATCCTTATATTTTAGTAACTTTTTCCATCCAGTAGGAACATTACCAAGTAGCGCTGGCTTTTCTCTTTGCACCAACATGCATACTTCTTCGGGGTCAAAATGTGGGCTTGAGGGCATAATCAATGTCATGTTGCCTGTAATCGGAGCCATAATTGCATTTTGATAGGCGGCATCATGAAACATGGGAAAGGATGGCATCATTTGCTTGATTTGCTGATTTTTAGATAATCGAAGGGCCAAGCTAGAACCAATCATATTTTTAGCCAACTTTATAATGCCATTTTGCAATAATGAGCGCTGAAGTACCCACTTGACAGCACTGCTTTCCAATACAGAGAAAACAAAATTAGGCAGGCCTATTCGTTTACGCACGTCTTCGGGAATTGAGATATTGTGCAACCTAGGAATAATGCCATCGATCATTGTGTGCAGGAGACTAATATGGTTCTTGTAGGTCAACATCACCCCCTTTGGTGTGCCGGTCGTTCCCCCTGTATAACAGATAACACAGGTTTCATCCTCGTACACATTAACCCTGGGCTCCACTGGCGGGTACGAGGCAATTAAGGCTTCGTAATCAAGCATATTTTCCTGCGCCGCTCCCTTATGGATAAAGGTCTTAACGCCAATCAATTCAGGTGCCGCCTCAAGTACGGCATCCAACCAGATTTCTTCAAAAATGAAAGCAACCGCTTCACAGTGCTGCGCCTGGTAAATGATTTCCCTCGGTACAAAACGGTAATTCATAGGAACCGCCACTGCACCAAGCTTCTGAATGGCGTAATTGGCTTCGAAAAACTCAGGGCAATTGTGAAACATTAATACGACGTTGTCCCCCTTTTTAACACCCTGCGCTGAAAGTGCGGCAGCCAAGCGGTTAACGCGCTCATTCATGTCAAGCCAGGTCACTCGCTTATCCCCATAGACCAGAAACTCTCCTGTGGGGTTGTATTTAGCGCACTTAGCAAGCGCATCACCAATCAAATTTGGCATTCTTCCTTTCTCCTTGGATGTTAAACCACTGCTGTAAGTGTGCATTGGTTCTGTGATTAAAGGGCACCTCTAAGAGAGGACTTTTCTCGCAGCAATTGCGTCACCGGTTAAGGCTCCTATAAAACAGACATACAGTAAGCCTGCATACATAACGCTCCGTACGTGAATCCACATATACGCTTTATACTCAGCAACTCTCAGTACGCTGTTTCCTTGCGCTCACATGAAAATCATCATTTTTTAAGGGTGCTCTAAAATTGTTCTTATTATTTACAAAACGAAAAAATACTTATTACGCTTGCCACCCCCCTCTCTTTTCATCTAGCCGATCTACCGAGAGATTCGCTGGCCTTCGCAATCCGATGAGATAGCGTACAAAAACAGCTTCAATTAAACCCTGTTATTTAACGTCGTATGATTAATGTCATGGCGCGCCTGAGCACACCAAGATTCGCCCGCTCAAGCATGGGTTGAATATTTCGAATGATTATTTTCAGGGAACCCCCCACTGATGCAACTTGTATTCAACCCCTCAGAAGTGAGGGGGAAATAAAGAAGGAACTCAATTAAAATAACAACATAGATTTGATTTGCGTTTGAATTATAATGGGCTACATTTCATGAGTATTTTACTATCTTGCAAATAATTCCTTTGCTAGCCTTTAATACTGTTGACTTACTATTTGAAATAGATACTTAAAAGGGTTCCTATGAAAAAACTGATTCTTTTAGCTGTGCCGCTACTAATAGCGGGACCAGCAGTCGCTAGCATCAATCTTGACGAGTCAGGAAAAGTGAAGGCGTATGGTGACGTGCGCCTAAGGATGGAGATAGGCGATACCAGCGCCCCAACAGGGGACCAGGAAAGAGAGCAATCAGAAGTTCGCGCGCGACTGGGTTTAAAGTTCAAGCCCAATAAAGAGTGGGGTGCAAACGTTCGCCTCTCAACGAACGCCGACCAAGGCGTTTCTTCAAACCAGCTACTAGATACAGACTCGCCTGAAAAAAACAGTGAGTTTGGGCTTGATCGAGCTTTGATTCAATATACACCTGAGGGAATCTCAGGCTTAGCCATCACTGCTGGAAAAATGAGCATGCCCCACGACAGTAATTCGAGACAATTTTGGGACCAGGAGCAATCCATTGATGGCATATCTGCCGCATATGTAATTAGAGATAAGTCAAAGGGATCTTCTAAATTCACCTTTACGCATGGTATTTTGAATGAAGGTGGTTACGCAAATGACGATGACCTTTTTCATGCTCAGGTTTCATACATTACGCCCAAAATAAAGGGCGTCAAACTAACCGGGTCGGTTTCAGCAACCCACTTAAATATTGATGAAAGCTATCAGGCATCCGAAGTTTTAGGCATATCTGGCCGTGCCAGCTACCGATCAGGTAGAATTGCTTTTGACCTCTACAATTCAGACAGTAGTGACAACCACTTTGGCTTTGTTTTACAAGGTCGCTATAAAGTAAATCGCAAGGTGGGTCTACGCGCTTATTATTACTATGTTGAAGCCTTTTCAATGCCCGCAGATGGTCGCTACAGCCAGGATAATTTTACGGCACCAGGAGACTTCGGCATTACAAATTTTAGTGGCGTTCGATTTCAGCTCGATTACAAACTTGCCAAAAATACCCTCTTAGACATTCGCCTTTATTCCATGAAACAAATCAAGTCAACCGACTCTATCGCCACAGAACTTGGATTTGGCAACTGGGATAACGTAAATGGCTTTAAAAATGCCATATCAAATGATGAAGATAAAGTCACGCTTCAAGCAAGCGTTCTAGTGAAATTTTAACCCTGCGAAAAGCAGCGATTACACGCGTTAAAAAAATATTTTGAGACTAATTTTAACGTGGTAGCGGCCAGACAAATAGTATTTCAAAATGCCTATTAAGTACCAAACTCTCATTAAAGTGTGTGCACATAGGTAGTAAATATTTAGTTACGTCAAATGTAACCACTTAACGAGCCCAGCAACCACTCAGATTGTGCTGATTTTAGCGTGAGCTGAAGGGTTGCTGGGCTATTTACTTTAATACCCACTGAATATCCTGTATATACTAAGCGGGTTAACCCCTAATACCCCAAAGTATCAAACACCCCATATGGATAGAATAAACGAGCTACTGGTTTCCCTCGGCGTTAATACTGAAAGCTTTGCTTTCCTGATTCCCGGTACGGCCACTATTATGGCCGCCTTGCTCACGCACATCATTTTAAAGTCGATCATCTTGCAGACCATCAACAAGTTCGTTATGGGAAGGAGGATCAGTTGGGCTGAGCCACTTGTTTCAAGAAAAATACTAAATCACTTATTGCTTGTCATCCCTGCTTTGGTTTTGTATGCCTATTCTGAGCATTTTGGATCCCTTGCCCCGGTAGTATCCAAAGTCTCAGGCATCTATATCATCGTCTCATTGCTAAAAGGCACGATGCAAATACTTGATTGGCTAGTGGACCATTTTCAATCGGAACAAAAGTTTAAACACATACCCATTAAGGGCTACGTGCAAGTTATAACTATTGTTATTTATTTTATCTCCCTTATTTTAATTGTATCCATCATTACGTCTACTGACCCAAAAGGATTGCTAACTGGCCTTGGTGCTGTCAGCGCTGTGCTTTTGCTTGTATTTAAAGACAGCATCATGGGGTTTATAGCAAGCGTACAGATAAGCGCCAATGACTTATGTCGTCGTGGCGACTGGATAGAGTTCCCTCGCTACAAAGCGGACGGAGAGATACTTGAGGTATCTTTATACACAGTGAAAATTCAAAATTGGGACATGACCATTAGTAATATTCCCACCATTGCTTTTGTCACAGATTCTTTCAAAAACTGGCGGGGCATGGAAGAGTCGGGTGGGCGACGGATAAAACGATCGGTTTATATTGATATCGGCACGATTAAATTTATTGATGATGCCCTAATTAAAAAACTATCTGAATCAGCGGTCATTTCTCAGTTTATAAACGATGAATTAAGCCAGCTTAACGATACACCTGATAACGCATCAATTAACAAGCCGACCAATATTGGGGTATTCCGAACCTATATTGAGCACTACCTTAAACATCATATTAATATACACCAAACCATGACGTTGCTGATTCGCCAGCTTCCCTCCACAGAAAATGGCTTACCCATTGAAATCTATTCATTTTGCAACGACATAAACTGGAAAAACTACGAGGCGATTCAGGCTGGTATTTTCGATCATATATTCGCCGTTTCAAAAGAGTTTGAACTTTCAATATTTCAAGCTCCAAGCAATAACGATATGAAAGGCTTGGCTGGTCAGGGGCCATCTTTTTAAGGCAATGAGTCATAAGCCCGTCAGGGTGACTGCCTACAACAGCCCGAATTCTGCCAACCCGAAGAACCTTCATCGGCGCAAGCATAACAGTACTTCTACAAAACGCCCAACCTTGCTCCCCACCCGGAATCACTCACTTCTTACCTTGTTTCAGCGCAACCCAATATATTTAACTGTGCGCACAGCAAGGGGCGATTAGACTTGCTTATCAATTACATTTATATTTTTCAAGCCGCCTCTTTAGCCTCAATGGCCTCTTCTCGCTCGATATATTCTTTTTTGTCAAAATCCAAGAAAAACAACAGTGGTGGCAAAAAGAAATGCATAACCATTAAAGATATCAACAAGGAAAGTGCAGTCAACTGCCCTAGCACTTGGTTTGGCTGAAATTTTGAAAAGCTCCGCACAAGAAAGCCGAGTACCAAAAGGGCTGTTTAGCAGGGACTCTAATTCATCTAAACTCAGCTTAATGCGATGAAAGCCCGATATATAGACGGAGTTCTCCCTAAAAACACCTAAGTTTTTCAGTTTTTATCTAGGTAAAGAGAACTTCGTTGAAACGATGACCAGGGAACCAAGCAGGGATTTTACGACTCATCAGAGATGGGATGAGCGTCACCATAAAGCGATTAAGCTGCGGCAAAAAAGACAAAGTGCTTGAAATAGACATTCAGCGGTACGCTGTGATCCCACAAGCATAAACCTATGATGTTCAGCGCACCGAAAGAGCAGGAGGGCTTACGTTAGCTTCGACCCTAGTAACAAAGAAAATTAGCCGCTGAATTTTTGGCTATTATTTTTGTCTTCGTTCATTTCCATAAATTTAGAACCGCCTATATGCACAAAGACTGCGCTCGATTCAACAAGCAATAAGCCACTGTCTTCTCTGCATAATTGGCCTTTTACATGAACAGAGCGGTTCCCTTCTTTAACGATTTGTGTCTTTCCAATCATAGAGGTGTGCAAAGGCACCGGCTTACGGTAATCCAGCTCTAGGTGCGCTGCAAGCGCCATATATCCCTTCATAAAGGCCGCGCAGCCCATTAGCTCATCCATCACTGTTGCAATACTGCCGCCATGAGCGTGACCAGGAGGCCCTTCATGGCGCTCATGGAATAATATTTTTCCTTCCACTTCCTCGTCGACCACGGACATTTCTACGTCGAAAATTCCTCTTAGAAAACGGGATCCAGCCGCGGTTAGTGCAACATCGTCTTTTTTATCTTCACTCATTAAAAACCTCTGAATTCATTGTAGACCTCCTGATAAATCAGTTGTTTCCTTATAAACGAATAGGTTTAGCGCTAAACAGCCCAGACCAACCCACAAGGATTCAACTAAAATTCAAACATCGTCGTAAAAAACAACTATCAAGAGGTTAATCGTAATACTTTTAAGGCATACCGAAGATTACTGCGTAACTTCCTGCATGTTAAAACCGTTTATATACTACGCGGCTCACCCAACGTAAAACAAGGCGATCAATGCCCTCTTCTACGCTAAAGCCCAGTCGCGTCGCCATGTTTTTCTTTTCTTCATAAGAAACTGCATACACATCAGCCGCTTTACAGGCTTCGGTAATGTACTCATCACTGGTCATAATTTCATCAAGCAAGCCTAGCTCTTTAGCGCGCAACCCATACCAGTGTTCGCCTGTCGCCACTTTCGCCATATCCATATTAGGTCGATTAGTAGAAACAAAGTCTTTAAAAAGATCATGCGTGTCTTCAATTTCCTCTTTGAATTTTTCACGGCCTTTGTCTGTGTTTTCTCCGAACATCGTCACAGTGCGCTTATATTCACCCGCTGTATAAAGCTCATAATCTATGTCATTCTTTTTAAGTAAACGACTAAAGTTAGGAATTTGAGCGAGCACCCCTATTGAGCCAAGAATAGCGAAGGGCGCTGCAACAATTTTATTCCCGAGGCAGGCCATCATATAGCCACCACTTGCAGCCACTTTATCGACACAAATCGTCAAGGGGATATCGCTGCTACGGATGCGCGCCAATTGAGATGATGCTAAACCATAGCTATGCACCATACCACCAGGGCTTTCAAGGTTAACCACAACTTCATCCTGTTTTTCGGCCATACTAAGGACAGCTGTAATTTCCTCTCTCAAATGATCAACTTCAGATGCTTTTACGTCACCGTTAAAATCTAGCACATAGACCCTGCGCTTTCGCGAACCAACTGTTTTATTCTTATTCTTTTTTTTCTCTTCCTTTAAGCTTTTCTTTTCGGCTTTTCCCAGCTGTTTAAGTTCATCTTTAGTGAGGATCTCACCCTGCAGTACGTGTTTCATCTCCTTGTAATGATCGTTAAGGAACTCCGTTTTTATCTGGGATTTTTTTCCGTTTCGATTTTTACCCGATGAAGACAGGGCCGAACCTATTACAACCAATACTGCGACTAGAACAGTCACCGTTTTAGCCAAAAACAATCCATATTCTGCAAAAAGCTCTAACACGAGAAGCTCCCTAGTTGTTCTTATAAAAATACAGGCTTTTCGTCCTGCGACTGAGGAGCAATAGTATAGGATCAATTCATAAAAGTCCTTCCCTATCGCAATACCCCAAACAACCAGAGATTGTTACCCCGAAGCCTTTCAGGAATCATTGAGTTTATCCAGAGACTAAGGTGAGCAGCCAGACTGGGTATAACGCAAAATTAAGACAGAAAGTGGTATTTACACACAACAAATAAGCATTTTTTCTAAATTCAACGCTTAGAGGGCGAGCCAGTTAAATCACATCAACCTAATAGAAAAGGGTCACTAAAAAGTATTAGCGCGCCCAGCGGGAGACCGCTGCCTTTGCGTCTTTATTTGCAGGTCGGGCCAACAAACCACTGTGACTCAAGGACAAGGTATACCGCGCACCATCAGCCATCGGTACAAAAGTCGCCGACCCATATCGCGCATCCAACCACGGCATCCAAATCTGCTGCTGATTGAGCAAATACCATAGATCGACGCCCATAATATTTTCCGCGCGCAAATCATAAACCGAACGCGGCGCAGTCAGCTCTTGGTCTATCGACAGGTATCGGCCTTGTAGGCGCCCCAGTTGGTAACCAGGCATAACACCCAATGCAGAAACCCAGCCCTGCCACTTAATGATTCTCGCATCGATTTGCCACATATCACCGTATAACTCCAGCTCTCTTATCTGTTCATCGCCTTCCAATATTGTGACACGATAGTGTTGGTCAGCCAGGGATTCAAAATCCAAGGTGGCTAACTGTTTATCCATTGTTAAAGAATGAAAAGCAAAGAGATTGATAGCAAGCAGTGCAATCACCCCCGACACCAGCAAAGCAAACAACCCGGTACTCGCCTTCAACCAAATAAATACCCAGTTTCTGCGAAGTAACATAAACAGTGCCACAAGAAATAATGCTAAGGCACATATAGCAAGCAGGGCTGCCGAGTATTGCAAAGACATTTCGTGTAGTGCCTCCTATACATGTATAAAGATATGGGGCTCGGAGTAGTGGCGCTCGCACCAAGCACCCCAGAGGAACCCAGTCAGACATTACCGTAAATAGATTCTCGGCTACACCGCAATCGCACGCAGCGGTATACCCTGTCGCATTTCACTATATCGACCTACACTGCCTGCTCAGCCCGTTTACGATAACGCCCAATATGAAATTCAATGAGTGAGCGAGAAATAGTCCCTCTCGGTGGGATCAAGGGCAGTTTATCTATTGGCCACCACTGAGCATCTTCAAGCTCATCGTCTGTGAGATGGATTTCACCCTGATGATACTCGGCAATAAACCCCAGCATCAGAGAGTGGGGAAAGGGCCACGGTTGGCTTTTGACGTATTCGAGACTCCCTAACTCTACACCCACTTCTTCTTTTACCTCCCGGTGCACGGCTTCTTCAACCGTTTCACCGGGTTCTATAAATCCGGCCAAGGTACTATAAAGGCTAGGGATGAAGTTCGCAGACCGGCCCAGCAATAGCTTATCCTCATGCGTCACCAAAGTAATGATACAAGGTGAAAGCCGTGGATAATTCACCAAACCACAATCATGACAAACCTTTGCTCGTTCAGTGGGATGGAATTGAGTATGATGTCCACAGGCACCGCAATATTGATGATTCCGATCCCAAGTGAGAATCTGTTGCGCCATGCCCCATAATTGAAACCATGACTGCGGCAATCGTACTAATAACGTTTTCAATTCACTGGTGACGTACTCTACGGGCAAATCAGACAAAGGATCCAGAGAGGCCCCATAACAAGCCTCTCCCCGAAATTGCCCTAAATAAAAGTGCTTAAGCACCTTAAGCCCCATACGAGCAGGTTTATCAAAATAGGGGATGGGGTTTTTAACATCCCCTCCAATAATGACAGGTTTATCATTAAGGAATAATAGCCAGTTCGCTGCTCCATTTGTGCCCTCAGGCACAACAACACCGGGTATAAATTCTGATCGCGCTTGAAACTCATGCTGGCTCAAAGGATACCCCTCCCCTTAACGTGTCGAAATAGGTTTGAAAATAACAGGTTGTGGAATTATAGTCTCCTGAAACCTTCTCAATTCAGAGCAAATACGTGTCGTTTTTTATTAACAATTGATGTTATTCAAAGGAATCAGCCATGAGTGAAGAGACAATACAGTTTACAGACAGTTTTCCTATAAGATGGGGTGACATGGATGCTTT
>JAHRVS010000003.1 GCA_019090565.1 Gammaproteobacteria bacterium | reverse complement strand
GCAATACCCTATAACAACACAGGTGAACACCCGCTCAAACCTGTACACATGCTTTTACAAGGAGCTCTTCGAGAGAGGTTGCCTTTGTTCTCATGAGACAACCACTCTTTAACGAGCCCCCTATGAGCATCGATTCAGATAGCCCCGCCCAGCCAGACACCTCAACCAACGAGGTGCCAACTAAACAGCGTGGCCGCGAGTTTGATGCCATGAGCGCTCAGCTAAATAAGAGCAGCCACTACCTTAACCCCGAAGCATGGAAACAACTCACGCTTAGCCCATCGCTGAATGAATTTTGCCGCCATTGGCTTTCTATCCAATGCGCCATGATTGCCAATACCCGATACGGGGTAATAATAGGCCGAGAGCGTAGCACTGAAGACCAAGACAATAATGACAACGACAGACCTTACCAGCCACTCGCATATTGGCCCAACGCTGACGGTAAACATTCACACCTCGTTGAAGAGGTAGCCCAACAAGTTCTGCAGCTTAAAAAAGGCGCTATTCAGTCAAGCGAATCCTTTCATTGCATAGGCTTCCCCCTGGCTAACAGCCGTTTTCAAGGCGCGGCGGTGATATTAATCCCTTGTCAACAAGGGGTCACTACCCAACGACTGAAAGCCACAATGCGCCAATTACAATGGGGGGGCGCCTGGTTTAAGCAGTTTTATCTCCAGCAACATGAAACCCAGCTAGAACAAATCCAACAACAGCAACAACTTGCTCTTCACTTAACGACTGCCGTGTTAGGTCGCAACTCACTGAAGGCTGCCCTTTCAGAGCTCAGCACCGTACTCGCAGACCAACTAGGAGCAAACCGTTGTTACATTGCTTGGCATAAAAAAGGCGGCCTGCGCAGCGGGCTTTATGACATTGCTGCGATCTCTCACACGGCTAACTTCGACCACCGCACTAACTATATTAGTGCCATGGCAGCAGCCACCCAGGAGGCGCTTGACCAGTACGCAATCACTGTTTTCCCCTCTACCAGCGCTGACACCAAGCTGATTACCCAGCAACATGCCGCGTACCTTAAACAAAGCGACTCCCTATCAATTTGCACGCTCCCCATTATTGATCCGCACCAGCCCAATCGAGCCGAACAACAATTGGGTGCCATCAGCATTGAACACGCCCAACGTGACTTTTTCTCAGAACCTCAAATAGCCGTACTTCGCCAAGCACTGATCATTATTAACCCACTTCTAACGCTGCTCTATGAAAAAGAGCGCACACCCTGGCAGCGTCTAAGCCAGCGCTTTCGACTTTCTTTGAATAAGTTATTTGGCCCAAAGCATTTTTTCTACAAGGCCACTGCCGCCTTATTGTTAACGGCAGTGACCTTACTCAGCTTGATTCAAGCGCCCTATAAAGTAGCCGCCGATGCCCAGCTAGAGGGCTGGGTACAGCGCAGCCTTACCGCCCCCATTGACGGTTATATTCTCGGCGCACCCCTAAAAGCGGGCCACATTGCCAAAAAAGGGCAACGTTTACTCTCCCTCAACGACCAGGATTTACTGCTCGAAAAGCTCAAGTGGACACACCAAAAAAGTCGCATCATCAAACAGCATCGGCAAGCAATGGTGAACCATGACCAATCTAATACCGCTATTCTCAATGCTCAAATCCAGCAGGCCCAGGCCCAGATAAACTTGCTCGATGCGCGACTTAAACGCTTACACATCATAGCGCCATTTGATGGCATTATTGTATCCGGTGACTGGAGCCAGCAACTTGGCGCCCCTGTCAACAAGGGCGATACACTGCTAGAAATTGCGCCACTCAACCACTACCGAATCATCTTAAACGTTAACGAACGGAACATTCATGGGATTACAACAGAGCTAACTGGCAAGCTCATGCTTACCGCACAGCCTAATCAATCTATCCCGTTTCGAGTCATTAATGTTACACCCGTAGCTGTGGTCACCGAGGGCGAGAACCGCTTTCGCATTGAAGCAGAACCCCTCGACCGAAGTACGCTCCCATACGACAGCCTTCGGCCAGGCATGCGCGGCACGGCAAAAATAGACATGGGCCATCGGAATCTATTCTGGGTATGGACCCACAGTTTTTTTGATAGCGCCAGACTTTGGTTTTGGTCTTGGTGGCCTTATGTGTAACCGTCTTCGTGAGTAGCCCAGCTATTGACCAGTCGCTGTTTAGTGACCACTGGTATCGCGTTGCCGACATCAAGCCCCAACTCCGTGGACACATCCGCTTGCACCGGCACACCTATCGAAAACAGCGCTGGTACGTAATCGAAGACCCCATTACCGCCCAGTACCACCGCTTTGCACCCACGGCATATTATTTAATTCAACAAATGAACGGCAAACGTAGCCTGCAAACACTGTGGGAAGACACACTCGACCATTTAGGAAACGAGGGGCCAACGCAATCTGAAATCGTACAGTTACTAGCGCAACTACATAGCCAAGACCTACTTGCCAGCAATGTGCTTCCAAATACCGTCGAGCAATATTTACGTGGTGAGCGCGCTCGAAAGATGAAGACGCTACAGCGCTTTATTAGCCCACTTGCAATTCGAATACCGTTGGTCGACCCCGACCGGTTTTTGACTCGATTTCAACACCTTGTTCGCCCACTTTTTAGCCCTGCGGGAGTCGCCCTCTGGCTGTTGGTCCACATCTACGCCATTGCCATCGCAAGTACACATTTCACTGCACTGACCAGCAATGTCATCGATACCATTATTAGCCCTAGCAACCTTCTGTTAATCGGATTGCTCTTCCCCGTTATTAAAGGCTTGCACGAACTTGGGCATGGCTTCGCCACAAAAGTTTGGGGAGGCGAAATACATGAAATGGGCCTTATGTTTTTGGTGTTTATGCCTGTGCCCTATGTTGACGCATCCTCGGCCTCGATGTTTCCACGGTCTTTCCAACGAGCAATGGTCGGTGCTGCGGGCATGATTGTTGAGCTTTTTATCGCAGCCCTCGCGTTAATTGTCTGGAGCATGGTAGAGCAAGGGGCGGTCAAAACCATTGCTTATAATGTTGTCTTAATTGCCGGCGTCTCAACTATTTTATTTAACGCCAACCCGTTATTGCGCTTCGATGGCTATTATATTTTGGCTGACATACTTCAAATTCCTAATCTGGCAGCAAAATCCAATCGTTTTATTAACCACGGTGCCCAGCGCTATTTATTTGGTGTTAAGACGCTTCCCCCTATGCCTCTGACCCAAGGAGAACGCGGCTGGCTCACCTTCTATGGGTTTGCGTCATTTCTATATCGTATGGTACTAATGGTCGCCATTACGCTGTTCGTCGCCAGCAAATTCTTTTTTATTGGCATTTTACTCGCCTCTTGGACGGCCCTACTTATGTTTGTAAACCCATTGCTAAAAGGTGGGCGTTTTCTTCTATATAGCCCGACACTGTCACATAAACGTGTGCGTGCGCTGTCTATATCAGCGCTTATTCTCTTTACGCTTTACGGAGCTATTTTTTACTATGAAGCACCACATGCTCGTGTGGCACAAGGCCTCGTATGGCTTCCCGACGATGCCTATTTGCGCAGCCAGGAAGAATGCAATCTTACCGAACTCGTCCGCCACGCGGGTGAAAGTATTAAAAAGGGTGACCTGATTGCCAGATGTAGTTCCGTAGAAGTGAATTTCCAGCTAGACATCATTAATGCGCGCCTAACCGAGATGAAAACCCGGTATTTACAACAAATTAGAGAAGACCGCACCCAAGCACAAATCACCCAGGAAATGATTAACACCCTGCTTTCACAGCTTTCTCACACCCAAAATAAACTCG
>JAHRVS010000364.1 GCA_019090565.1 Gammaproteobacteria bacterium | reverse complement strand
CTGTCATCGCATCCAGTGCTCTACCTGCTGCTGCCTTAGATAAATCTGATGCAGCGGCAATCGCGTCAATTAATTCTGATTTGTTCACATTTCTCCCCTTTCTTCTTTTCAAAAACATCTTTCTCGTCACGAAGCAAATTCACAAAGACGACCAAAGAACCCGAATATTATCCATGTATGGCCTGCTACATCATGCTCAACCCAAGACCAAACAATCAATAGGAGCCCACTACACTCCAAAATTAGAACGCAAACTATACCACTCAATTATGGCGAATTGCAGCTCTATATTATAATAAATTACACAAATAGAAGGCTTATACCGCTGCTTTTTGTCAACACTTGGCTAGTGCCGGCTAACCCTGTCATCAGCTTCACCGCCATCCTTAGGTTCACTGGTAACTTCATCCGGCAAAGGGATAGGTTTTCTCTTTAGCGCAATATCTAACACCTCATCAATCCACTTTACTGTGCGAATATCTAGGTCTGCTTTAATGTTTTCAGGGATTTCTTTTAGATCCCTTTTATTCTCGTCGGGAATGATAACCGTTTTCACCCCACCTCGGTGTGCAGCCAATAACTTCTCTTTTAATCCACCTATGGGTAATACCTGCCCCCGAAGGGTGATTTCTCCAGTCATTGCAACCGCCGCGCGGACGGGAATGCCTGAAAAAACAGAAACGATTGCCGTGCAAATCCCTATTCCCGCACTCGGCCCATCTTTAGGTGTAGCACCTTCTGGAATATGTATGTGAAGATCATGCTTGTCAGGGTAATCATCGGCGATACCTAAACTCTGCGCGCGACTGCGAACAACTGTTAGCGCGGCCTGTATGGACTCTTGCATTACATCACCCAAGCTACCGGTTTTCACCTGTCGACCCTTGCCTTTAATTGCAGCGGCTTCAATGGTTAACAGCTCACCACCTACGGAAGTCCATGCAAGACCTGTCACCTGACCAACTTGGTCTTTTTCCTCGGCCTTACCATAGCTGGACTTTCGAACGCCACTATAATGCTCGAGATTATCTGAATCCACTTCGACACAAAGACTTTTTTGTTCGCCTAGAAGGTGTTCTTTTACGACCTTTCGGCAAATTTTCGACAATTCTCGCTCAAGACCTCGAACACCAGCTTCCCTCGTGTAATAACGAATCAAATCAGTGATCGCATCGTCACACACTTTAAGCTCTTTGGCTTTCAGGCCTGCACTTTCCATTTGCTTCGGCACAAGATACTGCTTAGCAATGTTTAACTTTTCTGCCTCGGTGTAACCAGGAATTCGAATAATTTCCATTCTGTCTAATAACGGACCTGGTATATTCATCGAATTAGAGGTACAAACAAACATCACATCGGACAGGTCGTAATCCACCTCTAAATAGTGATCATTAAAGGTATTATTTTGCTCTGGGTCCAGCACTTCCAATAATGCAGAGGCTGGGTCACCCCGACTATCTGCCCCCATTTTATCAATTTCATCCAGAAGGAAAAGTGGGTTTTTTACGCCAACTTTAGAGATCTTCTGAACCAGCTTGCCCGGCATTGAACCAATGTAAGTTCGACGATGCCCGCGAATTTCTGCCTCATCACGTACGCCACCAAGTGCCATACGCACATATTTCCGGTTGGTAGCCTTAGCAATGGACTTACCCAAAGACGTCTTGCCTACCCCCGGCGGGCCCACAAGGCACAACACCGGCCCTTTTAGTTTTTTTACCCTAGTTTGGACTGCTAAATATTCAAGAATTCGTTCTTTGACGTCTTCTAGACCATAATGGTCTGTATCAAGAATCTTTTTGGCTTGTGCTAGGTCATTGCGCACTTTGCTTTTTTTCTTCCAAGGAGTGCTCACCATCCAGTCAATGTAGCTCCGAACCACTGTGGCCTCGGCAGACATAGCTGACATCATTCGCAATTTATTTAGCTCAGATATGGATTTTTCTTTCGCTTCTTTAGGCATGCCCGCCTGGTCTATTTTTTTCTCAAGCTCATCAAACTCATTACCACCGCCTTCATCTAAATCACCAAGCTCCTTCTGAATCGCCTTCATCTGCTCGTTCAGATAGTACTCGCGCTGGCTTTTTTCCATCTGTTTTTTAACTCTGCCCCGTATGCGCTTTTCAACCTGCAGTAGATCAATCTCTGACTCAATCAGCTTCATTAAGGTTTCAAGACGATCACGCTGATTTGGCATCTCAAGGATATCTTGCTTTTCTTCAATCTTGAGGGACATATGGGCAGCAATGGTATCCACCAGCCGACCGGGCTCCTCAATACTTGAGGTCGAGGTCAATATTTCTGGCGGAACTTTTTTGCTTAATTTTACGTACTGTTCGAACTGAGCGATGAGGGATCTTGCAAGCACATCTGATTCGCGCTCATTTAACCCTTCCTCCATCTGCTCAGTAACACTCGCCGAAAAAAATGCCTCATCACAATGCAAGGTATCTAACTTTGCTCTGTAAGCACCTTCAACAAGTACTTTTACCGTGCCATCCGGCAATTTTAGAAGCTGTCAAATACTAGAGACAGTTCCAATCTCATACAGATCAGAACCATCCGGCTCATCATTTGATGCGCTTTTCTGCGCTACCAGTAGTATCTGTTTGTCATTAGACATTGCCGTTTCAAGTGCCCTAATCGATTTTTCCCGACCCACAAAAAGGGGAATAACCATATGAGGATAAACGACGACATCTCGTAGAGGCAGCAAAGGAATAATCACTTCTGCCTCTGAATCAGTTGGTACTGTAGACATGAAAATTTTCCCAAATTAATCGCTCCAATCGGAGCAATATTATTTCGAGTAAAGCAGGAAGACAGGTGTGCCTAGATAACGAAGCGCACACCTGATTGGAGAGTTATAACATTATATTAATTTTTGTCTGACGCAGACTGGGATGCCTCGACATTGTTTGCAAAAATCAGAAGCGGATCAGACTCACCACTAATAGCGCCCTCATCAACCACTACTTTTTCTAGGTTCTCAGTGGAAGGAACATCGTACATAGTGTCAAGCAGGGCATTTTCAACGATGGAACGGAGTCCCCTAGCGCCTGTTTTTCGCTCCATGGCTTTTTTTGCAACCGCTTTCAGTGCGTCTTCACGGAAAACAAGATCCACACCTTCCATTTCAAATAACTTTGAATACTGTTTCGTCAAGGCATTCTTTGGCTCTGTCAGTATCTGAACCAAAGCCTCTTCATCCAGCTCTTCAAGCGTAGTCAAAACGGGCAAACGTCCAACAAACTCGGGAATAAGGCCATATTTAATTAAATCTTCTGGCTCAACTTCTTTTAGAACCTCGCCCAACTGCTTGGTATCCTCCAGCCCCTTAACCGCTGCCGAAAACCCGATACCACCCTTTTCTGAGCGGGAGGAAATGACTTTATCTAAGCCCGCAAAGGCGCCACCACAAATAAACAGGATACGCGAGGTATCAACCTGTAAAAACTCTTGTTGCGGATGCTTACGACCCCCTTGAGGTGGTACAGAGGCAACCGTACCTTCAATGAGTTTAAGCAGGGCTTGCTGAACACCTTCTCCAGATACATCTCGCGTTATCGACGGGTTATCAGATTTCCGAGAGATTTTATCAATCTCATCAATGTAGACAATACCCATCTCGGCTTTTTCTACATCGTAATCACATTTTTGCAGCAATTTCTGAATGATATTTTCAACGTCCTCACCGACATAACCCGCTTCGGTCAGTGTCGTCGCATCAGCAATCGTAAACGGCACATTCAGAAGGCGCGCCAGGGTCTCAGCTAAAAGCGTTTTACCACTTCCTGTCGGGCCGATTAGTAATATATTACTCTTACCTAGCTCAACATTTTCTTTTTTACCTGCTTGACTCGTTCCCGCACGCAAGCGTTTGTAGTGATTGTACACAGCCACAGCCAAGACTTTCTTTGACTCAACTTGCCCGATCACGTACTCATCAAGGTTTTCTTTAATTTCATGAGGAGTCGGCAACTTACTGTCTTTTTCATCACTCGCCTCATCCTGAATTTCTTCTCGAATAATGTCGTTACAAAGATCAACACACTCGTCACAAACAAAAACAGACGGACCCGCAATCAGTTTACGTACTTCGTGCTGACTTTTGCCACAAAATGAACAGT
>JAHRVS010000363.1 GCA_019090565.1 Gammaproteobacteria bacterium | reverse complement strand
ATTGCCGCAACTCTTTGGGAGAACGCCCGCAATGGAGCAGCGTGTCTATTTTTTGGTTGCCAAAGCCCATAATCAAAAGCTGCTCACGGTCCAGGTAAGCCCGTTCAGCAATCCGTACAATGGCCGCTTTCGCCAATGCAAATTGACGGGAATACAGGGTCGAGCCAGAGGTATCGAGCAATACCAGGTGCAAGACCGCGCGCGCTGATTTTGCCTGGCGGAATTTCAGCCGCGTTGGTGGCCAATTTCCAGCACTGGCGACGAGACTACGAAACCAATCCAGCGAAGCGCCTGCTTTGCGCGAACGAGACGATGCCCCAACGCTGCCACCTTTTTTTTTACCGCCACGGAGTTGACCCATTACCGTATCAAACTTGTGCGTCGACACTGAGCGCGAGAGCTTTAGCGCTGAAACCTGTCCTGTTGCTTGCTGTTGGGCCAGCATGGCACCCCAATCACCTATTTTCTTTTGCTCTGTTTCATCACGATTTTTTTTAAAAGGTTCGTCATTCTCAAGCGTCTGCTTAGAAAATGAATCAGCAGGGCGTGTAAATGGCTTTGAAGCAGGAGGCTGAGCAGGCTGTGTCGAGCTTGTACTCTCTTGCTGTGGGGGCCGTGATGTCACGTTTCTATCAGGCGGAGACTGCCGACGGTGGGCCAGAACCAGCTCCTCAACCGCTAATATATCGACCTCTTCAACCGCTGTGCGCTGAAACCAAGCCGCATGAGCACGTGCCGCATGCCCCCAAACAATATCGGCGCGCAAACCGTCAACATTTGCCGCCTGGCATCGCTCGGCAATACATACACGCAAGGCATTAGGAAACACCACACCCGCCAAATTCTCTCGTGCCGAGGCAATGCTTGCCGATAGTTGAGCTTGTTGCTCAGCATAGCGGGCCACAAATTCAGTGGGAGCCAAATCAAAGGCTTCACGCAAACGAACAATTTCGACCCGAGTTTCGATGTCGTAACAACCATCCAATACCACCGACAAACCAAAACGATCGGTAAGCTGGGGACGCAGTTCGCCTTCGTCTGGGTTCATGGTGCCCAATAACAAAAAGCGAGAAGCATGGCGATGGCTAATACCATCACGCTCAAGGCAGTTAACCCCGCTGGCAGCCACGTCGAGCAATAAATCCACTAGCACGTCAGGAAGCAGGTTCACCTCGTCGACATACAACACGCCTTTATGTGCTTTAGATAATAATCCTGGCGAAAATGCTAACTTTTGATCATCAAGAATTTGCTGTAAATTTAGGCTGCCCAGAAGCATTTCTTCGCTGGCGCCCAATGGCAATGTCACAAAAGGGGCTTGCTCGGGCAGCACGGCAGCTAAAGCACGAGCCAGTGTCGATTTTGCAGACCCGCGCGGGCCTGTTACCAGCACGCCTCCTACCGCAGGGCTTATAGCAGCAATAATTAACGCTAACTTGTATTGGGCCTGATTAACCAGTGCCGTAAAGGGGTATTCAGGAATACTCATCCACCAGTACCCAGCGATTTAATGCCCAAGCGCAAGCGCTGCCCAATACCACCCAAAAAACCAGGTTGCTCAAACCGCTGGCCAATATAAATTCATGGTGCAGAGCATTTAAGCTCTCTATAACAGCCAAGTCAGAGTGAGAAAAGGCCGGGCCATCGTGGTGAGGCGCGCCCACTAAATAGGGAACGAATAAACTCACGCCACCGAGTGGCTTAAACTTATTCTGTGCAAAGGCGAGCAACAACAAACCACCGCCCACACAGATCACCGCCAGCAACCACCAAAGCTGTCGCTGCTGAAGTGGTGCAGCGTCTACACCGGGTATTTCAGGAGGAAGTCCGATTCCTGGTGCAGCAAAAAATACGGTGAAACCGGCCAAGCCCCACAAAAAACCTTTAAAGGTGTTCAACTTCGCAATACCCTGAGATTGAAGCTGGCTCATCAGGGCCAGTAATACCGCACTAAACCCAATGCCTGCGAAAATATTAGAGGCAAGCGTCAGCGCAGTGCGTTGTAGCCCATCGTCAGGCTCCCATTGCGAAATAGGGCCTGCACTCTCCTCTACCGCTGCCTCATATTGCTCGGCACCAATAATAATGTCATCAATCGCAACAAACTGGAGCACGCTGAGCAGCACACCTGCTACGAGGCCCACCAACAAAGCGTTAAAAATAATTCTCCGAAATAGCATTACGGCCTCCCAAAAAGTACAAAGGCCCAATCCTGAACCGGCTTGGGCCTAAACAAATAGATAATGTAACCGTCTGTTGTCATCACGCCGTTTCATATAGCTTGCGGCATTCACATCACTTCAACCATGCTTCATAAACAATCAAAAGCACAAGATCAATGGCAAGGAAATGCAACTGTGTGGCGCGTATCATGCGCTGCATTATGCGCTGCGCTCAGGGGTAAAAACCCTACAGCAAAGAGGATCACCGCTCCAAAGGCGAGTGCAGCGATGTTTTGCAGTAATACTGCGCGACGGGAAGACGCTTGGCTTGCTTCCGTAACCGGAGAATTGTCATCTTGTCGATAAGAGGGGGTTGCCTGTGTTGCCATATGAAAAAACCTTTGTGCAGCGGCTATGTAGCAGCCTGTAATTACCGGTGGAAATCAAGGCATTTGCTTCTGCCTTGCCCGACAAGTGATTATTTTCAACGCCCCTAATCAAAACGACATCACAAGGGTCATTGAAACTTGTGTAATAGTAACAGTATGCTTT
>JAHRVS010000362.1 GCA_019090565.1 Gammaproteobacteria bacterium | reverse complement strand
GCTGCGTCACCGGTTAAGGCTCCTGCAAAACCGGCATACAGCACATCGTGTGCAAAGTGCCGTACTCGAATTCTCGTGCATGCTTTATATACTGCGGCTCTCGGCAATTGCGTCCTGCATTGCTCTACCTCCTGCATTCATGCAGTCGTCCGTGCGGGGCTTTCTTGCTCTCACGTATAAATCACTATTTTTAGAAATACCCTTAAAACATTGTTATCGCCTGAAGCCAGATGAATTGTTAGCGTAGCTTGCAATTCCCCCACTCGCAGGAAACCAAAGCGTAAGTTTTGTCTGGACACCGCGCTTCAAAAATTTCTGTCGGCCAGCTTGATTTCAGTGTGGCGACTTTTGCTCTAGGGCAAACGGATCTATTTACCAGTCGTTCTGCGGTAACACTACTTCGGGAATACTTTTTGCCCGTTTTTTTGGTTACGCGCGCTTGTTTAAGAAGAAGGTCGGGACCTTGGTTCTTTCTGGCTTGATATAACGAAGTGAGAATGGGATGGAATTCAGAGCTTTTATTCAGATCCCTGCCTCCTTCGTTGTATTCGGAGATTATTTTAGCGCAGTTTTCAGGGTCAGAAGATGTGGTGACAATCTTAGCCCTAGAATCAGCTGTTCTTTGCACTTCAAGTGCTAGCGCCATGGCATAGCGAGCGTTAGTTTCCTGGCGAGAGCCATTGAGCGTAAGCAAGTTGTAAGAAAAGCCGTAGTCCGCAGCTTCAATAAATAGCCCGTTTCGTTTCCACCAGTTTTTCTCGGCTTGCCACGCCTTATCCTTCAGTAAGGGTTGGGTGGCCGTGCAATGCGCCATGACTTTTCGCATGGTGGCGTCGTGGGTTAAACCATAAATAATCGCATTTTCTTTTGGTGGCCACTCTGGTGCAGAGGCGCACGCTGTAAGAAAAATCAGCAAACCAATAAAAAGCCCGTGGTAAAGTCGTATCATCATTGTCAGTTTAATTCCTTTTAATAGTCGATTTAAAATTGCTTGATCCCTATTGTTACCGTGCGCCTATTACTTGGCCTGCTAGGGTGATTGCATCACAGGGCTATTTCAGCCTAGCATTCGATGCAAAAGCGGCGGTTTTATTCGGTGCTTCTAACCTGAAAGAAAAAAATGGTAAATCAACGTCTTCATTTTCGAGAGCGACGATCGTAATACCTTGCTTATCTTCGATGTAAAGTAAACGAATGTTGTCAGGCAGTGTTGTCACCACTTTTCCGTGGTCCGGAATAAATAGGCAACTCAAAATAAAATGCCGTTTCTTCATCTGTTGTACGGTAGAAATCGATTTTTCCTTGGTGTTGTTCCACAATAATACTGGCAATGCTAAGACCTAGGCCACACCCTCCTCGCCCGTGGGAGTCAGTATCCTCCAAGGAAGAAAAGCGTGTAAACAGTTGGGGCCTCAATGCTTCAGTAATGTCCTTTCCTTTGTCGAAGACTGTAAGTCGTATCGCTGAGTCCGAGCTGCTGGTCTCTACCGTGATTGATGTTTCGGGGGGAGAGTGTTTGATCGCGTTGATTATTAAGTGTTCTACAAGTTGTAAAAGATGGTCTTCGTTCCCCCTGGTTAGCAAGTCATCGGGTAATTGGCTGCAATACTCCAGTTTGACGTTGACACTTTTTGCGAATTCCTCGCTGGCAGCAATCCCTTTCTTTGCAATATGGCTGAGTGTTATGGGCTCATTGGGAGTCGAGAACACTCCCGTGTTCAGCTTTTCCATATCGAGGATACCGGCAATTAATTCACCAAGGCGGGTGCTGTTCGTGTTGATGGTTGCTAGTGTTCGCAGAGTCTTCCCTGAAAGTTCAGAGGTATTGTTTTTGATAATGCTTAACGCACCTTTGATAGAAGTGAGTGGTGCGCGAAGGTTATGATTGGCGGTCCTTATAAGTTCGCTTTTCATTAGGGTTAGGTTTTTTTGCTCGGTAATGTCCTTGATCATACCTACAAAAAGGCTTTTCCCTTTGATAGAGACCTCTGTTATTGAAACGCTTAAAGTGATCGATGCACCATTTTTTTTCAGCCCTTCGGCCTCTCTAGTAACACCAATGAATTGATCAAGTTGGTTTTTTGTAAGCACATCAGAGGGGCTGCTTGTGAGCAACTCTGCGGCTGATGGCACCAGTAAACTTGCCTGTTTGCCAATGACTTCTTGGGTGTTGTAATCAAAGATAGACTCTGCGGCATGGTTGAAAATTTCGATATTGCCATTGACCCCAATAGCAACGAGTCCTTCTGCCATGCTGTCTATAATGGCGTAGAATCTCTCCTCGCTGGCACTCAAAGACGTCGTTTTTTCCTCAAGGTGTTCTTCGGCCTTTTGTTTCTTCTGTAGATAAGCGCGCATTAAGATGGCTAGGATAAAAATGAAAAATAGAGACATCCCAGATGCAATGAAGGGCTTGAGGTTTGGTGATATTTTATATTTATAGGCATTCGGGTAGATGATTAGTCGCCAAGATTGGTCGGCTACCTTTACCGTTTTTATTGTTCGTACGGTTTGCTCGTAGGCTTGGTTTTTTATATCGGCAGCTTGTTTAGGGTAATTTCTCGATGAAATATAGGTGCGACTGTAATCGTCATTTTCTTCAAAAATAGTGATATTAATATTACGAAGCGCCTTTGATGCGGCATATTTCCTGGGTGATACGCGGTCTATTAGAGCATTGATTTGAATTACACCTAGGACAAACCCAGTTATGCGGCTTGCATCCCTATCGGTTAGCTTCTTTGAAATAGGGCTGAGCACCATAATGACAGGTTTAGAATGATCTCCCTTCATCAAATAGATGGCTTTGCTCGCTGAAGTGGTTTTGTTTTTCAGTGCATTTTGAATTGCAGTATTGCGATGTGTTTCCGAGCCTAGGTCATAACCTAAGGCGATGCCATTCTTTTGAAATGGCTCAAGGTAAAAGACGGGGTAATAATGATCCCTTTTTTCCACGGGAATAAACTCTCCGTTTTTATCCCTTTCGAAAAATCGAAAGCCAGGAAAACCATCGTATTGGGCGACTGCCTCGTAGCGGGATTTTTCTGATGCAGGAACGATGGGGACCCATTGGATGGCCTGAAATGAGGGTGAGCGCTTATAAAATGGCGTTACAAGTGAATAGAATTCATGGCGGTCAACAAGCTCAGAGGCTTCAAAGAAGGTAGCAATAGACTGTAGGGCGTATACCTGAGTATCAACCTCCCTTTCCAAGTCTTTTGCTATGTTGAGGGCAGCATGATCTAGTTCTTGCTTAAGGTGCTTTTCCTCGCGTTCTAGCACGCTAACAAAAACCAAGCTGGATACAAACAATCCAATAATGATCATCGTTATGTGGGGGATTTTAGATGCATGGCTGCGCATAGTGTTGCTCTTTGGCCTAGGTAATGCTGTCATGAGTTTGCAGGTGCAATCAGGCTTACTGCTTGCTGTGCCGATTCGTGCAAAGTGACTGCTGCATTGAGCTTAGAGCCACAAATTCATTCTCATCACTGCTATCTATTTATAATAGTAGGTGTTTCTGAGCGGCGTAGGAATTCTTAAGGGCACATCTAAAAACATGCGAGAGAAAGTAGGCCCGCACGCAGAAAGCTGCAGTAAGGCATGCACGAGGATTCGAATACGGAGCCGATGCAGTTATCGTGCGGAAAGTGCATTTTTAGAGTGGTCTTTGAAAGAAACGGGGGATAGGGAGAGGGATAGGGGGATATAGAGGGCGTGTACAATGCGCTGCGCCATACTTCCCTAAAAAATTAGGGGTATGGCGAAAAAATACCAAGAGGCTTGTTCTAGTTAGCCTTTAGTGCTGGTTATCGAGCCTGCTTCTCTCTGGTAATGGCTCGGTGGCCGATATCACCTCGACAATAAACATCGTTCCAGTTAATGCCCTTGGCCAAGGCGTAAGCGCGGGATTGGGCTTCTGTAACGGAACTCCCCAACGCTGTGGCACAGAGAACTCGGCCGCCATAGGTGGAGATATCCCCATTGGAATCTAGGCGAGTGCCAGCATGGAATACCTTGGTGCTTAAGTCCTGCAGTTCTGCTTCCGGTTTAGGTAATCCGGAAATGATGTCCCCTTTGGTGTAGGCGCCGGGGTAGCCTCCAGCGGCCAAAACAATGCCCACTGCTGCGCGGTCATCCCAACTTGCTTGGGTTGTGTCGAGTTTTTTATCCAGTGCGGCATCGCACAGCTCCACCAGGCTACTCTGCAGGCGCATCATAATGGGTTGTGTTTCTGGGTCGCCAAAACGGCAATTGTATTCCAGGACTAAGGGAGTGCCATTTGCGTCAATCATAATGCCCGCATAAAGAAAACCCGTATAGGGGTGGCCTTCTTTTTCCATGCCGGCAACGGTGGGGGTGATCACTTCGTCCATGATGCGCTGGTGAATCTCTGGGGTTACAACGGGAGCGGGGGAGTATGCGCCCATGCCTCCTGTATTAGGCCCTTTGTCCCCGTCGTCACGGGCCTTGTGATCCTGAGATGTGGCGAGGGTGAGTATATTCTTGCCATCCACCATGCAAATAAAGCTGGCCTCCTCCCCGATAAGGAATTCTTCAATGACGACGCGGTGACCGGCATCACCAAAAGCATTGCCGGCGAGCATGTCTCTAACTGCAGTGATCGCCTGCTCTTCGGTGTCGGCCAAAATAACACCCTTCCCTGCAGCCAAGCCATCAGCTTTGACAACAATGGGCGCGCCGCACTCTTTGATATAGGCGACAGCATCATCGATATCGGTGAAGTTTTGGTATTTGGCTGTGGGTATTTTATGACGCGCTAAAAAATCTTTGGTAAAGGCTTTTGAGCCTTCGAGTTGAGCAGCACCCTGGCTGGGTCCGAAACAGCGAAGTTGATTTTCTTGAAAGCGATCAACGATACCGGCCACTAGCGGTGCCTCTGGCCCGATTACCGTAAGGTGGACGGCATTTTTTTTAGCAAAAGTTACCAGAGCATCTATATCATCAGCCTGAATGCCGACGTTTTCCAACTTGTGTTCCAGTGCAGTGCCGCCATTACCTGGGGCAACATAAACGGTGTTGACGTTTTCATCTTGGGCTATTTTCCAAGCCAGAGCATGTTCGCGGCCACCGCCGCCCACAACCAATATGTTCATTGTTTTTCCTTTAAGAGGCTGTTGAAATTTTACGTATTTTTCATATACGGCGCTGCCGAAAAGCGCCTAGAGTCTGCCTGATGGGCGAAGCGGCGCTTGGTAAGCCTTGTTTAAATGCCCAGTTTGTTTCAAGAGGCAGGCTCAGTTTCCTTGTTCAGCTCTATCGAACCCATTTATAGAGTTGTTTGTCTTTTCGCCCCATTTTGTCTTGTGGCCAACTTGATTCAGCGAATTGTAAGAAGCCGCCAATCATTTAGTGGCGAAAGTGGCGCATTCCGGTAAACACCATCGCAATGTCCGCTTCGTCAGCGGCGGCAATGACCTCTTCATCTCGAATGGACCCGCCAGGCTGAATGATAGCCCTGATTCCTGCTTCAGCAGCGGCATCGATGCCATCACGGAATGGGAAGAAGGCATCTGATGCCATGACTGAGCCGGGCACAGGCAAATTTTCATCATTGGCTTTAATGCCAGCAATTTTGGCGCTGTATACGCGGCTCATTTGTCCAGCGCCAATGCCGATAGTTTGACGGTCACGGGCATAGATAATGGCGTTGGACTTGACGTATTTGGCCACTTTCCAGGCAAAAAGTAGGTCGTCCAGCTCCTCTGGGGAGGGGCTGCGCTTGCTCGCCAGTTTAAGCTCCTCTTTTGATATGCTGCCGAGGTCAAACTCTTGCACTAGCAGGCCACCATTAATGCGCTTGTAGTCGAAACCGGTACTGTTGCTTTCCCATTCGCCACAGCTGAGTACGCGCACGTTCTTCTTTTGGCTGAGTACCTCAAGGGCAGCATCATCAATGGAAGGGGCGATAATCACCTCTACAAATTGTTTGTCGACAATGCTTTTGGCTGTGCTTTCATTGAGAGGACGGTTGAAAGCGATAATGCCGCCAAAGGCTGACGTCGGGTCGGTTTGAAATGCGCGTTTATAGGCATCTAAAATATCTTTTCCTATCGCTACGCCGCAAGGGTTCGCATGTTTGACGATGACGCAAGCGGGTTCATCAAAGGATTTTACGCACTCCAGTGCAGCATCTGTATCGGCGACGTTGTTAAATGACAAGGCCTTGCCTTGAACTTGGCTTGCGGATGCGACACAGCCTTGCGGTGCATCCGCTGAGCAATAAAAGGCGGCTTTCTGGTGGGGGTTCTCACCGTAGCGCATCTCTTGCACTTTATTAAATTGACGGTTGAAAGTGGCGGGAAACGCACCTTTTTCCCAGTTGCTCGGGTCTGAGTCATCTGCTTGCAAGCGCCCTAAGTGGTCAGCAATGGCGCCGTCGTACTGGGCAGTATGTTCAAAGGCCTTGCATGCGAAGCGGAAACGGCTTTGATCGCTAATACTGCCGTCATTGGCGTCAAGCTCTGCCAGGAAGTCGTCGTAATCCTGCGTGTTCACAATAATCGTGACATAAGCATGGTTTTTTGCGGCGGCGCGCACCATGGTAGGGCCGCCAATATCGATATTTTCAATGGCGGTGGCTAAGTCGCAATCTGGTTTCGCAACAGCCTCCTGAAAAGGGTAGAGATTCACCACGACCAAGTCGATCGGCATGATGCCTTGACTATTCATGGCTGCCTCATCGGTACCGCGCCGCGCAAGTATTCCACCATGGATTTTGGGGTGAAGTGTTTTCACTCTGCCATCCATCATTTCGGGAAAGCCTGTGTAAGAGGATACTTCCGTAGCAGGGATGTCGTTATCGCAGAGCATGCGATAAGTGCCGCCAGTTGAAAGTATCTCAACCCCTCTTTCGTGCAGGGTTTTGGCAAATGGGATAAGAGCTGTTTTGTCGGAAACGCTGATTAGCGCGCGTTGAATTTTATTCGGCATAGTTTAAAACGACTATATTAAGAAGGGAGGGGGCTTGAGGTTTAACCGTGAGCCACATTTTGGTTTAACAGTAGTGAGCAAACGGTAAAAACGACAAAAGGCAGGGGGGTTAGGCCTGCCCAATTGGTGACATTTTAAGCTATATTTTGGAGTTTTGCAGTACCTATATCATCAGTACATCAGTCCGCGGGGTTATAGTAGGCCGTATATCTTCAGTTTTTTTCGCAAGGTGCCGCGATTCAGACCGAGAACTTCAGCGGCTTTTGTTTGGTTGCCATTGGTATGCTTCAGCACGGATTCAAGCAGTGGTGCTTCAACTTCGCTCATGACGAGCCGGTAGACGTCGGTCACATCTGAGCCATCAAGAAGGTTAAAGTAGCTGTCCATTGCCTGGGCAACATTGTCCCTGAGAGTGAGGCTACTGCCATTTGAGTCGGTAGATTCTAAGCTAGGGCTTTCATTAATCTGTGTTGGATCCTGAGTGCTGTCGTTCATTCTGTGTTTGTCTCCTGCTGAATAAGCCGTTCATAATATTGTTGAACGCTGCTTATTTGTTCTTCAATCGAATTAAGTCGATTGAAATGGTGCCGAAAATCTTTTCCATCTGACTGGTAGCCGGTGTACCAAGAAACGTGTTTTCGCGCAATTTTGATGCCGCAGATGTCGCCATATAGGTGATGTATCTGTTGCAGGTGCTCAAGTATGACTTGTTTTTGTTCAGAGAAAGCGGGCGGAGCCGTAACCTCTTGTTTTTCTAAGTAGCGATTGATCTCCTGAAACACCCAAGGTCTCCCTCGCGCGCCACGGCCTAACATAATACACGCTGCACCGCTTTGGTCTAGTACTTTCTTCGCTTTTTCAGGGGTGGAAATGTCTCCGTTTGCTATGACGGGAATATTAACGACACCAGTAACGTGCTTAATCGTAACGTATTCCGCTTCGCCATTGAAACGACAAGCGCGGGTGCGGCCATGTATCGCCAGCGCTTGAATGCCACAATCTTCCGCAATTCTGGCAACCTGAGGTGCGTTGCGCTGCTCTGGGCTCCAGCCAGTTCGGATTTTGAGAGTGACGGGCACTGAAACTGCCTTTACGACGGTGCGTAGAATATCTTCCACTAGGCGTTCATCTTTCATCAATGCAGAGCCGGCAAGCTTCTTACAAACTTTTTTTGCTGGGCAGCCCATATTAATATCGATAATGTCAGCACCTTGGTCGACGTTATAGCGCGCCGCCTCTGCAAGCTGTTTGGGGTCGGT
Organism: Gammaproteobacteria bacterium; assembly: GCA_019090565.1. Classification (GTDB taxonomy): domain Bacteria; phylum Pseudomonadota; class Gammaproteobacteria; order Pseudomonadales; family UBA3067; genus UBA3067. The sequence goes on along the minus strand of JAHRVS010000362.1, from coordinate 2,976 downwards.
GCCGACAATTTGTATGGATATGGGGGAGCGCTCTCCCTCGTGACGGATTCTAAGTTTTGATTTGCGGGTGTTTCTTAGACTGGCATCACTGGAAACCATCTCGCTAACGGCGAGTCCTGCGCCGTATTTACGGCATAAGTTTCGAAAGGGAAGGTCGCTAACGCCGGCCATAGGGGCCAAGATGGCCTGGCCCATAATCTTGTGCGGGCCAATGGAAAAAGAGGGCGTAGGTTTTTCGGGGGGGCTGGGCAAGGTGTAGGGATATTCCGGTAGTTGAAGAGCAGCTAGTTGATTGATTGGGTAGAGCCTGCTGGCGGAGCATATACTACATGAAAACAAAAAAAGGTCAAATAACAACCAAGCCTGATGGCGTATTTCATACTGCCTTTGTAACTATTCAGGTTGCGCTGATTTGAGAATGAGCTGAATAGCGCCCCTTTTAAGCGCAGCGAATTCGTATGACACATTAAACATCAAGAGCTAGTTACTCTTGTGGAAGTTGACGTGATAGTTAATCGCTTCGTCGCCGGGGTCGAAGATGGCGAGAGAAATGTGTATAGGTGTTTTAGCGGGCATGTTTTGAAGCTTCAGAAGTGCGCCAGAAAGGTACTCGGAAGGAGTAAACGTGCGTCCGGCCACGGGAAAGCTATTTATATCAGAAAAGGACAGCTCGAGCAGTGGTAGCTTTTGGGAAAAGCTAGCGTGGTTCGTCATCACAATATCGACGAGCAAGGCATTACGAATATCTGGGTGAGTGCGAACGACGAGGTTTTTGCCACGAATTTTCTGAATGTCTGACTGAGGTGGCAACGTACAGTTCAGCGAGCTGCACGCCTTGCTGTACCATGGGCGAAAAACGGGGTCTTTGCTTAATGATTGGAAATTATAGGTAAAATACTGTGTTCCAAGTAGCAAGCTTGCGACCAGTATCAAAGCAAGCTCGCCAAGGCGATGAGTCAGGCTTTCTTTGTCGTCGTCATTAAGGTCCAGCGCCACAGGTTCAAGTTCTATGGTGGCGATGACTTCTTTTGCGTCGAGGTTGGCGTCGGGTGTCTCTGACTGACTGACGAAATCATCGAGTTCTTCGCCAATTCCGAAAGGGTCTGTTGTTACTGTAATGCTTGGGGGGTCTATGTCCTTGTTGGCTTTTTGCGATGTGGCCGCAGGCTGGGTTTTTTTGAGTTCAGGTGTGCCGGAAGTATCGTCCTCGTTTGACGTTTCGTCCGCGAGCATTTTCTTGGCCCAGTCCTCGTTGCCAGGTGCGTCGCTTTTCCCCGTGTTGTTTGAGCCTCCGCCTTCACCGCTGAAATCACCAAATTGATCGTGCCCCTCAGAGGACCAGTTATCGATATTTTGAAAAGTGTCGCTGAGGTTGTCCGATTTTTTTTGCGTGACCTCATCGCCATCCTCATTGTTATTCGTGTTGAGTGTGGGTAACACAGGTTCGGAGATAATGCTGGGAATGTCTTTATCAATAGCGGGGGAGGCTTCGTCTTCAGAAGCAGGCTCGTCCTCCAGATCTTTTAGCAGTTCCAGTGCCCAGGACTCATCGACACCATCCTGCTCATTGCTTTCGGTGGTTTCGTAGAGGGATGCCGCGGAAATAGCAGAAACTTGCTCTGCTTGTTCGTCGGTGAAATATTCATCAGCCTGAAATACATCCAAACAGTTGCCGCATCGAACTGCTCCGCTGGCCACCTCAAGTTGGTCGTTGTTGACCTGGAATGTGCTGCCGCAGCTGGGGCATTGGGTTTGGCGTTCTTTGCTCATTAATTTTGTTTACCGATATGCCCTGTTGTTTTATAGCAGGCGGTTGAAATTCGACTGGCCCGACTTCAATCGCGTTAAAATTAGGTCAAACATGCTTATTTACTACGTTTAAGCAATGTTTTCCTGTTTAACGCTGTTTTATGTTTGGTTTCTTTATTTCTATAGCCATAACAAAAAATAGCCCACGGCAGCTAGATTGGAAAGCAATGTGGGGTATTTAATTGTAGTGAAGTTAGTTGATTTTTTGACCGTCAAGGCGAACCCACTCATCCCGCTGGCTACAAGGCGCAAAAATCACTTCCGGGAGGTAGGCCTGCCGAACGGCGTCTTCTTGAACGCTAAGTATACCTGATAGTACTAAATGACCGTTTGGTTCAAGGAAACGGCTCAATGCTGGTGCGAGTTGCTGCAAAGGCCCAGCAAGAATGTTGGCAACGATGATATTGGCATTGCCTAGAAATTGATCAGAAAAAGTTTCGGGGCTAGCAACGTGAAGAAGATGGCTGACTCCATTTTTTTCAGCATTGTCTCTGCAGGACGTCAGGGCTTGGGGGTCATTGTCTACGGCCCAAACCTTTTCACAGCCCAGTAGGCAAGCCGCTACAGCAAGAATTCCAGAGCCACAGCCGTAATCGACGAGCGTTTTTCCTTGCAGGTCAGCACCGTCAAGCCACTCTAGGCACAAAGCAGTCGTGGGGTGGGTGCCGGTGCCGAAGGCCAGGCCTGGGTCCAGCAATACATTGATGGCATCGGGCTCTGGAGGCTTACACCAGCTGGGGCAGATCCACAGCCGCTTTCCCATGGGCATGGGCTTGAAACGCTCCATCCATGCTTGCTCCCAATTTTGATCTTCGAGAATTTCTGTGCGATGGGGAGGGAGATGGCCGTTAAAAGGGGGTTTGAGCAGCTCAATGACTAAGTCCATGTCGGCGGACGCTTCAAATAAACCCACAACACGCGTGTTTTCCCACAGAGGGTGTGTGCCCAGAGGGGGCTCAAAGAGCGGTTGATCGGCGTTGTCTTCAAGGGTCACCGCGACGGCCCCCAGTTCGGGGAGCAGATCGGAAAGCTGAGTGATCTGGCTAGGATCGGCTTCAAATATGAGTTGTAACCAAGGCAAATTAGTTTCCTTTGTTGTTTTCAATAATGGCTAATAACGCGGCTTGGTAGCCAAATGCGCCTAAGCCGGATATGACCGCAATGGCT
>JAHRVS010000361.1 GCA_019090565.1 Gammaproteobacteria bacterium | reverse complement strand
CTATCAAGGTAGGTGGTGTCTTTTAAATCCACAATATACTGCTGCAAGGGCTCCATGGATTTCTCATAGGCATCCCTGAACTCTTGGTGGGCGCTAAAATCAAATCGCCCCTGTACTTTAATAGTAAGTGCATCACCTTGTTCTGACTGAGAGGACCAAATTGTCATTCTGTAACTCCATACTTCGTAAAATTATGTATCAATAGCAGGCTTTCTACTCTCTACGTTTTATAGAATAGCCCAAATATGCATCTCAACAATGTTGCTTTTGAGCAGATAAAGTAAATAATTGTTAAGGATCGTCTCTTTTCCACACCTCTTCGCGTATCCCCTCTAAGCAAAGCGCACCTCAGACGAAATGAGAATATGCTGCTTCCCAACTCTTTGCGCAAATAGTAAGGAAACCTACGCCTGTGAAGGGTTTTATGCATGTTCAATTTATATTGGATTACGGAGAAACTAAAAATCAATAGCCAGTGACCCAACGCCATAGCAGCACCAGCTCACAGCATATAGAAGTCACATCAGACAAGACCTAACAGCCTCCTGCCCCACCCTAACGTACTGCATGCTAAGTATAACACTGCGCCTTACTTAGTCGGTTGCTAGATTTCGTTGGGGCATGCCAGATACAAAAGTACTAAGCGACAGCTATCTCGATCGGCAGCTTGGTGTATTTATATACAGACATACAGGAAAGCTTCCTGTGCTGAACAAACTAAGCATCTATAAACATAGACAAACGCATGACTTTTCGACCAAGGAATATTATGAAGGCTTCGCTCAAGCAATTATAGCGCAGCGCCGTAAAGCAGGCATGGTATATCCATGACAATTTCACAAGGGTCTTAACAGATAACACAGCTGATAACACAATTACCGCTGTAAAAAATGTATTTTTAGAGTCGCCTTAAAATTAGCTGAACATTAAAGCGGCATGAGAGCCCGCCAGTACACCGAATGTCCCTTAAGCGCTCTGACTCCCTGAAGTGCGTGTTCTAGAAGATTTTTCTAACAGTCGAGCTGATATTTTACGTAATGAAAGCTGCTCACAATGCGCATTCATGGAAACGGCCACACCGGGCATGCCCCATACCACACTAGAGGCTTCATCTTGAGCAATGGTAAAACAGCCTTCACGCTTCAATTTTAACAAGCCTTTCGCGCCATCACTACCCATACCGGTAAGCAGTGCGGCTACGCAGTTCTTACCCATTACGCGCGCCACAGAACCAAACAATACATCCACTGCGGGACGATGGCCCGACACTTTCTCTGATTCACTTAGGACGCAACGTAATCTTCCATCTATACGCTTAATGGATAAATGCTGGCCACCGGGGGCGATATAAACGTTGCCAGGCTCAATGTATTGCATGTGTTTGGCCTCGTGCACAGTCGGTGCAGCTTCTTTATTTATACGGCGCGCGTAAGAAGCACTAAACAACTCAGGTATATGCTGCACCACCACCACGGGTGGACAATCTGCCGGAAATCCAAGCACCACATCACGAATCGCCTCAACTCCGCCGGTAGAAGCACCGATCGCAATCAAAAAATCTTTCTTAGGCGTGAACAGACCGCGTGCCGGAGGCTGTGGCTTTAACGCAGAGCTAGCCCGAGCGCTCCCTATGTTGGCCTGTGCGGCAACGCGTACTTTAGTCAAAATTTCGGTCGCAATAGCGACCAGCCCCTCTCCGTTGGCGCTGGGCTTGGCGACATAATCGACGGCTCCAAGTGACAGCGTTTGCAATGTAATATCTGCGCCTTTCTCTGTGAGCGTCGAAATCATAACAACAGGCATAGGCCTGAGACGCATTAAATTTTTCAGAAAGGTCACGCCATCCATTTTCGGCATTTCAACATCAAGCGTTATAACATCAGGCTTGAGGTTTTTAATCATCTCTCTTGCAACAAAGGGGTCTTCGGCCATTCCAACAACATCAATGTCATCTTCGTGACTAAAGATTTCATTTAGAATTGTCCTAATCAATAACGAATCATCAACAATAAGAACTTTGATCATAGGAAAAACCATCTCATTAACTAAGCCACTCAATCAAACAGCGTAATATCGCCCTGCTTAGGTGCAGCCGTGATAACCTTGGCATAATCACGTTCTCGCCCGGAAATATTTTGATCCTTTCTTTCTTTAATTTTCTTTACTTTAACCTGGCCTGTATCCCCAAAAAACAATACTTTTCTGGGGTATTCTCCACCCACATCTTTAGGCCCGATATGCAATCCTTCTTGCACCAAGTAAGAAAATACAAAGTCGATGTTTCTCTGCCCAATATCCATAAATTCCATGTCAGCCAGCACCTTCCCACCACCAAATATTTTGGTTTCAAGCCGGTCTTTTTTTGCCCCAGCCTTGAGCATTTCATTAATAAGAAACTCCATGGCCCAGTTGCCATATCGAGCTGGGTTACTGCATTTATCAATGGTATTTTTATCTGTTTTATCTCGTGGCAACATAAAGTGGTTCATGCCTGCCACCCCAGCAGCCGGGTCGTACATGCAGACCGAAATACAAGACCCTAAAACGGTGGAAATAAGCTCGCCGCTTACCGTCACGTAAACCTCACCGGGTTGAATCTTGGCCGATATTTTACCGTGTGCCGGGTCCCAAAAGCGGCGAATGGCATTGAACCCTGGCAGGGCTGGCGGCAAACTTTTCTTATGTGATAGATTCTTGCTCATTAATGCACTTTTCTGTAAATAGTTCGGCCAAGCGACTTAAATCGAGTTGTCACGCCATGTAAGGTTTCAGAGTGCCCGATAAACAAGTACCCCCCTTCATTCAGTGCATCGGCGTAACGATCAAAGAGTATTTTCTGGGTGGGCTTATCAAAATAGATAACCACATTTCGACAAAAGATAAAATCAAACTTTCCGTTTATTGGCCATGGCTTCATCAAATTAAGCTGATTAAATGTTATTTTTTCTTTCAACTTATCGGACACATGGTAAACACTTTTTTCATCTTGCTTTTGATGTTCAAACCATTTTCGCCTTCTTGATTCGTCAATGCCTTTGATACGATCTAGGTCATACACGCCATTTTTAGCATGGCGCAATACATTCGTATCAAGGTCAGTGGCAAGCATTCTTACATCCCAAGACCGCATATCAAATTCGGGTGCTTCCGATAAAGTCATAGCAACTGAGTAGGGCTCCTCCCCAGTAGAGCAGCCCGCCGACCAGCCGCGAATTTTTTTATCCGCTTTATGCTGAGAAGCCAGTTCTGGAATAACCGTTGAAGACAAGTACTCGAAATGGTGATTTTCTCGAAAAAAAGAAGTCAGGTTTGTAGTAATTGAATTAACAAAATTACCCAGCTCTTCTCTTTCATGTGCGCGAAGGTAACTGATGTAATCAGAAAACTCTGAGATATCAAGGGCTCGCAGACGACGTGCCAAACGACTATAAACCATCTCTTTTTTATGTTCAGAAAGTGAAATGCCTGTAAATTCACTCGCTAATTGGCGGATCTGATCGAAATCTCGATCCGTCATGTCAAATTCTCTGTTCTTAGGGAGGCTGCCCATTAATATTACCTTTAATGCAGGTCAATTGGTTGCCACGCCAATTCACAAAGATGCACGAATTGGAATGGAGATAATACTCCTAATAGATGTTTACCAGGACGACTCTTTTCTAACCATCTAAACTATGCGGCACAAAACAGCACTATGCAGTTTCAGAGTATTCCGCTTCTTCCGCTAACAATCGATCGATGTCTAACAATATGAGCATTTTCTCATCCACATTATACAAGCCCTCAATAAATTCACTGCTCGCCTGGTGATCAACCTCAGGGGATGATTTTATTTTTCCCGATAAAATATCGTACACATCAGAAACCGCATCCACCACAATACCCACAACTTTTTGGCTTTTGTCATCCGTATGAATATGTAAAACAATCACCACAGTTAAAGGGCCGTACTCCTTTTTATCTAAACAAAATCTTTCTCGCAAATCAGTAATGGGAACAATCGTTCCACGAAGGTTTATCACCCCCTTCACATGACTCGGTGAATTTGGCAGCACGGTAGGTTTTTCCCACCCCCTTATTTCCTGAACACCTAGAATGTCGACCCCGTACTCTTCGCCATCAAGAAAGAATGTGAGGTATTGCTTCGTCATTTCAGGGGACATCTCAGCAATGGTTGACAGTCCTGCCTCGGAGGCATGCAATGATTCGGTTTCAGGGTTCATAATTCTACCTATGCCGCGTGATTGGTATTTTGAGTTAGTATCTTTTCAAAGTCTTGTTTATACTGGCCGGCGGACATCCCAAAAATATCATGGATATCACATATAAGCGCAACTGTCCCGTCGCCCAAAATCGTTGCGCCAGAAATCCCTTCTACACCCCTATAATTGGCTTCTAAGCTTTTAATCACTACCTGCTGTTGATCCAAAAGCTCGTCTACGACGATGCCCATTTTTCTATCGTTAGACTCAACTACCACCATCATCTTCGGTATTTCACGTTCCGCATAGGCGCCATGCCCAAATATTTTGTTTAGCTGGACTACCGGAATATTTTCATCTCGTAAGCGATAGAGGTCCACGCTGCCGGCAATGGTACTGATGTTTTTCGTTTCAACCTGCAACGACTCAGAAATAGCGGTTAGCGGAATGATATAGACGTTATCATCAACCTGTACAAGCTGACCGTCAACAATAGCCAACGTTAAAGGGAGCCTAATGCTAAACGTGGTGCCCTCGTTTTCTTTAGACTGCACCTCTAAAGTACCATTCAGAGCCCGAATATTAGATCTCACTACATCCAGCCCAACACCACGTCCAGATAAGTCACTGACAGCATCCGCAGTTGAAAAGCCTGGACGTAATATTAGATCCTGAATGTCTTCTTTAGAAAGTTCATCGTCTTCTGTTATTAAACCGCTCTCAATGGCCTTTGCGCGAATTTTTTTAGTGTTTAACCCACCGCCATCATCGCCCACTTGAATGACCACGGCGCCACCTTCATAGAAGGCTTTCAGAAAAAGGCGTCCGGTTTCAGGCTTGCCCTTTGCGACACGTTCGTGGGGCAACTCCATACCATGGTCCATGGCATTTCGAACTAAATGGGTTAACGGATCACCGAGCTTTTCCATAACGGTTTTATCAAGCTCAGTTTGCTCGCCGTCCAATACCAACTCAACATTCTTACCTAGCTGGCGGTTAATATCTCGAACTAAGCGCGGAAATCGATTAAATGCAAAGCTGATTGGCATCATGCGCAAGGCCATAACGGTTT
>JAHRVS010000360.1 GCA_019090565.1 Gammaproteobacteria bacterium | reverse complement strand
GCCTCCCTATTGGGGTGCCCATTCGCGCCACCTCCCAGCCATAGATCAGCCTCAGGCTTTCATCCACACAAACGTCAGCCAGCGCGGAAAGCTCAGCAGTAATCTCCAAAACCGGCGCAAGGTTTGCTAAATCTCGCCAGATAATTCGCACCATTTCTTGGCGTCGAAAATCCCTTAATGCCTTACTTAACTGGTTTAGGTCGGATGTATTTTCTAAACACACGCATAAAGCCCGACGGTAGTCTTCCTTTTGGCAAGGCTGGTCCAACTGCCCGTCCAGAAGCCTCGCCAATATCTCTTGCGGCGATTGCAACATTTGCTCTGCCACATAATTACTACCTGTCCAAACTGCTTCGAGCTGCTGCCAAAACAACGCGCCCTCAGGCACATCGACATGGTCATTTTGAGCAAGGTAAGCTTGAAATATTTCAAGCTTACCTTGCAGCTGGCTGGCAGTGGGTAAATCCAAGTGCGCAAAACGGGTTGTCATCATCGGGTCCGTCATCTATGGTTGCCGTTAGTTAATTATAAATATTTTCCGTAATCAACAGGAGTTAATATGGGCGCAATTAAACTCCATTGGCAAGTTTTAATTGCCATTGTAATGGCTATTTTTGCCGGCCTTCTGACCGGCACCGACACCAGTATCGCTGGCATCTTGATTTACGACGTTTATGTTTTTCTGGGCACCTTGTTTCTCAATGCGTTAAAAATGGTCATCGTACCCCTTATTATGGCCTCTATTATTACCGGCATTTCTGGTGTTGGCGGAGAACAAGGGCTGGGGAAAATCGGCATCAAAACCCTCGGCTTTTATGCCCTTTCAAGCACCTTAGCAATCTTAGTCGGTTTACTGTTCGTTAACCTCATTGCACCGGGTGTGGTTGATGGCGAACCGGCTCGCGACCAGCTTGGCCTGAGTGTCGTTTCAGAGTCCCTTGTCGAAAAAGTTGAGGGCAAAGGGCAAGGGGATCTCGTAGGTATTTTTCTGAGGATGGTGCCCACCAACGTTGTGGCCGCTGCTGCCCAAGGGCAAATGCTCGGGCTGATTTTTTTCAGCCTGCTGTTCGGCTATTTTATGACGCGAATTGAACCAAGCCCCGCAAAAACACTGAAAAACTTCTGGGATGGCATTGCCCAAACCATGATGAAGATCACCATGTTGATCATGAAGTTTTCACCCTACGGCGTATTCGGCTTGGTAGCAAAAACCGTGGCAAGCACCGGCTTTGATGCATTTGTACCGCTGCTCACCTTTTTTATTACCGTGGTGCTGGCACTGGCTTTTCATACGTTTATCACCATGCCTGCACTGATTTACACCTTTACGCGGCTCAACCCTTTACGGCACTTTAAGGCGATGTTCCCGGCTTTGCTGACTTCGTTTTCCACCGCTTCTTCCTCAGCCACTTTGCCGGTAACGCTAGAGTGTGTCGAAAAAGGCTCCGGCGTATCAAACCGAACTAGCAGCTTCGTTCTGCCGCTTGGGGCCACGGTCAATATGGATGGAACCGCGTTGTATGAGTGCGTTGCCGCAATGTTTATTGCACAAGCTTATGGCATAGAAATGAGCCTGACGGTGCAGTTTACGGTAGTTCTAATGGCCTTACTCACCTCGATTGGTGTTGCGGGTATTCCCGCGGCAAGCCTCGTGGCAATATCCATTATTTTAGGGGCCATCGGCCTGCCCTTAGAGGCCATAGGCTTGATACTGGTGACTGATCGAATTTTGGATATGTGCCGAACATCCGTGAATATATTTGGGGATTCTTGTGGAGCGGTGATTATTGCCCATTCCGAAGGAGAGCAAGGGTTATTACAAGACAAGTCCAAAAACTTGGAGGCGGCCTAAACCTTCAGCCAGACAGCAAGCGGGGTCATGGGAATGCACCCCCGCTTATTCGAACCCAGTCATTAATCAGCGGCCTCAATAAACTGGGCAAGCTTATCCACCATATTGGGTGACCCCACAAACAGTGGGCAACGCTGATGGAGCTTGGTCGGTTCTATATCGAGAATGCGTTTCCCGGGGTAAGAGATTGCCTTCCCCCCCGCCTGCTCAATCAAAAATGCCATGGGGTTACACTCATACAATAGACGCAGCTTGCCATCGGGATAGCGGCTAGAAGTGGGGTAAAGGTAAATCCCCCCCTTAATCAGATTACGGTGAAAATCGGACACCAATGACCCAATATAGCGCGAGGTATACGGCCGCTGGGTGCTTTCATCTTCTTCTTGGCAATACTTGATGTATTTTTTGACACCTTCTGGGAAATGAACATAGTTGCCTTCATTGACGGAATAGATAGCCCCATCCTCAGGCACCATTAAATTCGGGTGAGACAAGGCAAACACACCAATGGTGGAGTCATAAGTAAAGCCATTCACCCCATTCCCAGTGGAATACACCAGCATGGTGGAGGAGCCGTAAATCACATAGCCCGCCGCAACCTGCTTGTGCCCAGGTTGTAGGAAGTCAGCCTCCGTCACTTTGGTTCCCACCGGTGAGATACGCTGGTACACAGAAAAAATAGTCCCCACCGACACATTCACATCAATATTTGAAGACCCATCGAGGGGGTCCATCAATACCACATACCGCCCATCAAGATTTTTGGTCTCTTCAAACGTGACATACTCTTCTTCTTCCTCAGAGCCTATTCCGCACACCACACCCCGTTGAGCCAAGGCGTTTTTAAAATGCTCGTTGGCATAGATATCCAGCTTCTGCTGCTGCTCGCCCTGAACATTTTCTGCGCCCGCGGCGCCCGTGATATCAACCAACCCTGCCTTATTGATTTGACGGTGAAGAATCTTCGCTGCAAGGCGAATGGAGGAAAACAACGAGGTCAGCTCACCGCTGGCATCAGGGTATTCCTTCTGGTTATCAAGGATAAATTCGCCAAGAGTTTTGATCATTTTCATAGAAGCGGGTCCAGCTTATTTGGAGGTGCACCCACAATTCAGGTGCGTGAAATCGAGTACGGCAAGCGTATTGTAATGAATTTTTCTAAACTCTGGCATAGTTTATCAAAATGGGTGTAAAAAAAGAGCATTACAGCTCAGAAACACAAGCCCACACCCTGATTTATAGCCATTCAAGCCGGTGAGCACGCCAAGAAACTCCATCG
>JAHRVS010000017.1 GCA_019090565.1 Gammaproteobacteria bacterium | reverse complement strand
TTTGATGATTTTCATGAAACACCCATTAAACTGATTGAAAAAGGTGGATGGGTCGCTTTTCTCCAGCATTACTTTGTGAATGCATGGGTAGCTCCTCAAGAGAGTTCCAATACCTTTTCTAGTCGAGTAAATAGCCGTGGCGAATATATCATTGGCTTTACTACCCCCGCTTTAGTTATTCAGCCTGGGCAACAACAAAGTATATCCACAGCACTCTATTCAGGCCCTAAAGATCAAGATGTACTTGGTGAACTTTCACCCGGCCTTGATTTAACAGTGGATTACGGCTGGTTGTGGTTTGTTGGCCAACCCATCTTTCAATTTATGTCGTTTATCCATTCCTTTGTGGGTAACTGGGGTTGGGCGATTATCATTTTAACCTTTTGCATCAAGTTACTATTTTTCCCACTCTCGGCAGCCAGCTTTAGATCTATGGCAAATATGCGTCGAGTTCAGCCAGAAATGGCTCGCTTGAAAGAATTACACGGTGATGACCGTCAGGCAATGTCACAAGCCATGATGACTCTGTACAAAAAGGAAAAAGTAAACCCGCTGGGCGGCTGTTTACCTATTCTTGTACAAATGCCCGTATTCATCTCTCTATACTGGGTCATATTAGAAAGCGTCGAAATCCGTCACGCATCGTTTATGTTGTGGATTACTGATATGTCCGTGATGGACCCTTACTTTGCATTGCCAATTATTATGGGTGTGACCATGTATATCCAACAAGGCTTAAATCCCACACCTCCAGACCCAATGCAAGCAAAAGTAATGAAAATGATGCCTCTAGGTTTCACCTTTATGTTTATGTGGTTCCCTTCTGGTTTGGTGCTTTATTGGGTGGTTAATAATACGCTGTCTATTATTCAACAGTATGCCATCACTAAAAACATTGAAAAGGCCAACGCCCCTGCAAGTTAAGATTCATTGTCGGTGGCTAAGAAAGCAGCAGTTTAATAGCCAACTTGAGCTCATATGACTACCCCCTTTGTAACCGATACCATTGCCGCCATTGCCACAGCACCGGGCAAAGGTGGTGTTGGTGTTGTGAGGGTATCCGGTCCCAATACAGCATTAATTGCTAAAGGCGTTCTCCCCCACCCTGAGCAAGTTCTTATAAAACCGCGCTATGCGCAGTTTTCTAGCTTTAATGACGCCCTTGCTAATCCCATTGATGAAGGCCTCGCAATTTATTTCCCTGCTCCGAACTCTTTTACGGGCGAAGATGTGTTGGAAATTCAAGGTCACGGCGGCCCTGTTATTCTCAACCTACTTCTAGAGCGCGTTTTAAGTTTGGGTGCTCGCCTCGCAAAACCTGGTGAATTCAGCGAGCGTGCCTTTCTAAACGATAAAATTGATCTCACACAAGCCGAAGCCATCGCTGACCTTATTGATGCGGCTTCAGAACAAGCAGCACGCTGCGCGGTACGTTCTTTACAAGGGGCTTTCTCTCAGCGAATTGAGCAGTTCGTAGATAACCTCATCAAACTCCGAAGTTTTATCGAAGCCGCCATTGATTTTCCTGAAGAAGAAATTGACTTTCTGAGGGATGAAAGTGTACTTCGAAACTTAAAAGGGCTTGAGGAAGAACTAAGCTCTATTTTTGAGCAGGCTAATCAGGGAAGCTTGCTCAAAGAAGGTATGGAGGTTGTGATTGCGGGCAAACCCAATGCCGGGAAATCCAGCTTGCTTAACGCCCTTGCCGGTCGTGATAGTGCCATCGTTACGGAAATTGCGGGCACTACCAGGGATATATTGCGCGAGCATATTCATATTGATGGGCTTCCTCTTCACCTTATTGATACCGCAGGCCTAAGGGAAAGCGAAGACCCCATTGAGCAAGAAGGGGTGCGAAGGGCTTGGACTGAAATAGGTAAAGCGGATCAAGTTTTACTGGTTGTAGATGGATCAAGGACAACCGAGCGTGACCCCGTTAAACTTTGGCCAGAGTTTTCCCAGCAGCTGCCCGATACGAAAAACATCACGGTTATCGTGAATAAATTGGACCTGTACGAAGCCCCACCCTTGCGTGATGTCACCGCCCACCCCTGTCCAAGTATTTATCTTTCAGCCAAACAAGGGACGGGAATAACAACCCTTAAAACTCACCTGAAAAATTTAATGGGGTACTCGGTTGGTGGAGAAGGTGGTTTTATCGCTCGCCAAAGGCACCTGGTTGCCCTAAAACAGGCTCAAGCCTCCCTAGCTAGCGGAATAGATCAACTCACTCGCAATAATGCCGGAGAACTGCTTGCAGAAGAGCTTCGCTATACCCAAGAAGCGATGTCTGAAATCACGGGTGAATTTCATAGCGATGACCTGCTAGGAAAAATTTTCTCAAGCTTTTGTATTGGCAAATAAGTGCCTTTTTATTAGTCAGTTATTGAAATTTAGTAAGCCGAGCCAGCAGAATTTCAATAGCCCCACTGTTACCCCCTCTTCCTTTCGCAGAATAATAAACCATAAAGGTTAATTTCCTCTCAAGACCTCTCTATTTGCCCCCTACCCTTTTCAAAATTCAAGCCCTTAAACACTGAGCTTCGCCTAAAAAATAGCCATAATTTCGAAACATCGTCACCACTTTAGCCAGAGGGGGTGTTTTTTAGCCTGTGTATAAGTGCCATATCAGACTGTATAGACCTTTGATAACCGAGGTTCGTATAAGAAACATAAAAGTTGTTAAGTTTTTGAACACCGCTTATTCAAGTTAAACAAGCAGCTTTACTAACAACTTATCAAGTGCGTAATATTTTGTTTTTAAATGATTTCTATAAGTTATCCACTGAAAAAGGTTACTTAATAATAACTATAATAAGATATATAAATATATATTTAATAATGATAACTAATAACTTAAAGTCCGTTACAGAATTATAAATATTAGTGTTACCAAATTGATCAAAGAGTTCTTATAATCGTGTCCTTTTCTGATAAAGACTCAAAATCAAGGAACCCTAATTGGAATACCCTGACAAATTTGATGTGATTATAGTGGGTGGCGGGCATGCCGGAACGGAAGCAGCGCTTGCTGCAGCCAGGATGGGTTCAACCACATTATTGCTTACCCATAACATAGAAACTTTGGGTCAAATGTCCTGCAACCCAGCTATCGGGGGTATCGGTAAGAGCCATTTAGTTAAGGAGGTTGATGCGCTTGGTGGTGCGATGGCTAAAGCCACTGATCACGCAGGCATTCAATTTCGCGTTCTCAATTCTCGAAAAGGGCCTGCTGTAAGAGCAACACGGGCTCAAGCTGATCGCGCGTTGTACAAAGAAGCCATTCGTTTGACCCTTGAAAACCAGAAAGGCCTATCCATTTTTCAACAAGCTGTTGATGACCTAATTGTAGAAAATGAACAGGTTAGGGGGGTTGTCACCCAGTCTGGCATACGGTTTTTGGCATCAGCAGTAGTGATTACAACGGGCACTTTCCTTGGTGGTGTTATCCATATTGGTCTACAGAACCACTCTGGGGGGCGCGCCGGTGATCCTCCTTCGATTCGCCTTGCCGAGCGATTACGAGAATTGCCATTCAATGTCGGACGTCTTAAAACTGGAACGCCTCCGCGTATTGATGCGAAAACGGTCGACTTTGAGCGTATGCAAGCCCAGCCAGGTGATGAACCTCGACCGGTTA
>JAHRVS010000359.1 GCA_019090565.1 Gammaproteobacteria bacterium | reverse complement strand
TCCACCATATCCAGTGCTTTTAAACCGGGGCCAGATATCGAGAAGTCAATACCCAAGACAACTACTGGCACTAAAAGCCACGACCAAACACCAAAGGTTCCCTTGTGAAACTCTTGGTCTGCCTCATAGCCTGCCGACTTTCTAAATTTGAAAATCGCATAACCAACAATCGCAATAATCACTACCATGATCCAGAAAGCCAACTTTGTCGTTAGCATATGAAGATCGTGTATGTTTCTAGTAAGTGGAGAGACTGATTCCGGAAAATTGTACGCAAACTCGGCGAATACCGGACTTACGCCAAACAACAAAAATAACGCCGAAGCATTGATAAGCCACTTTCTGTTAAAAGCTGACATTTACTACATTCCCCAGTTTTAAAATTTCTATTTGCTTTAAAGCACGCTTCAAAGACAAGCACTCAGCTTGAAGCGCACCTCTTACCAGAATAAACAGCTAACCAAATGATAATATGCACACCAGCCAGTGACCTAGAACAAAATCAGTCAGCAGCCATTGATTATCAGGTTGCTCTCCATCGAGTATACGTTACCCCCTGAAAGCTGTCTTAAAAGCGGGCCAAATTATCGGCAAATTTGCAACTAAAAGCAAGTTTTAGCAGACTCCATTTGAGTATATCGTCGTGAATATACATAAATAGCTCCAACCCATTTACACAACCGAATATTATTGATTTATCAGGTATAGTGAACAGGGCTAAGTACTCGCTACTTAGCGACTTTTATTGTGCGCTAATACCGATCTATTAACACCCAGTTTCTCGACTCAAACTCATCTTTTACTTACAAATATTTTAATTTCACCGCAGAGGCACCCCATCAATCATGGCAAGTTCAATCAAGCTCACTCAATACAGTCACGGCGCTGGCTGTGGCTGCAAGCTGTCGCCCAAAATATTAAAGGAGATCATTGGTCACCTCCCTCTAGAGCCTCAGTCAACAGAACTACTAGTGGGCAACGACACCAGTGACGACGCAGCCGTTTATGCCATCGACAACGAAAAGGCGGTCATCAGTACCACCGATTTTTTCATGCCCATCGTCGATGACCCCAGAGATTTTGGTCGCATCGCTTCCACTAATGCGATCAGCGACATATACGCTATGGGGGGCAAGCCAATTATGGCTATCGCGATATTGGGATGGCCCATCTCCAAGCTCGCTGCGAGCATCGCCCACACGGTTATTGGCGGCGCAAGGGAAACCTGCCGGCAAGCTGGCATCCCGCTTGCCGGTGGGCATAGCATTGACAGCCCAGAACCTATCTTTGGACTCGCCGTGACCGGCATCGTGGAGCGAAAATTTTTAAAGCTAAATAGCAACGCGCAACCCGGTGACACGTTATTCCTCACCAAGCCTCTGGGTATTGGCATCATGACCACCGCAGAAAAACAAGGGAAACTTCTAGCGCAAGATGTCGGTACTGCGACAGATGTTATGTGCCAGCTAAACAGTATTGGCGCAGAGATTTCGAAATACCCAGGAGTCAATGCCCTGACCGATGTCACCGGGTTTGGCCTACTGGGCCATTTAGTCGAAATGTGCGAAGGAAGTGACGTTTCGGCCACGATCGATTCTAAGTGCATTCCCACCTTGAAGAACATTGATTACTATATATCTGAAGGCTGTATACCTGGAGGAAGCTCCAGGAATTTTGAAAGCTACGGACATAAATTCCCCCCAATCACTGATTACCAACAAGCCCTGCTTTGCGACCCTCAAACCAGTGGAGGCCTGTTAATATCTGTTTCCCCTCAGCACGCAGAAAGCATCGCGGACGCATTAAAAAAAGCCGGGTGTTACAGCCAAGAAATCGGCCAGGTACGGGACGCCAACCCCAAAAACCTGATCTCAATTCGTTAACACTCTTATTGCAATGCAGAATCAATCAAGCACAATACCGAATCAGACATTTCTTTTGATCATCGGCGAACTGCAGGGACGATATGGCTAAACTGTATTCTGATAATTCTCTTACTGTCGGCAACACACCGCTTGTGCGAATTAACCACATCAATCCGCCTGGAAGCACTATTTATGTAAAGCTTGAGAGTAGAAACCCAAGCAACTCTATCAAGTGTCGCATCGGTGCGAACATGATCAAGGCGGCCGAAGAAAACGGCTCCCTTTGGCCTGGCAAGGAGCTCGTCGAACCGACCAGCGGCAACACGGGCATTGCCCTTGCCTTTGTGGCTGCCGCACGCGGCTACCCACTAACGCTCACCATGCCCAATTCAATGAGTCTGGAGCGGCGCAAACTCCTCAAGGCTCTCGGCGCAAGACTTGTTCTTACTGATAGTCGCTATGGAATGAAAGGCGCCATCGATAAGGCAGAAGCACTGGTCAGCAGCGAACCAGAGCGCTACACCATGCTTCAACAGTTTGAAAACCCAGCGAACCCTGAGATTCACGAGCTGACCACTGGACCGGAAATTTGGAACGATACCAAGGGGGCCATTGACGTATTGGTAGCCGGCGTTGGAACGGGTGGTACGATTACTGGTGTTTCTCGCTATATCAAAAATACGCAGAAAAAGCGAATCCAGAGTATTGCGGTAGAGCCCGAAGACTCTCCTCTCATTGGGCAGTCATTAATGGGACAACCGCTTACCCCTCGACCACACAAAATTCAGGGTATCGGCGCAAACTTCATCCCCAAGAACCTCGACCTTGGCATGATAGATAAAGCAATCGGCGCCAGTAATGCGCGCGCTATAGACACGAGCCATCGCCTCATGAAGGAAGAGGGTATTCTGGCAGGCATTTCAAGCGGAGCAGCCATGTCGGTCGCAATAGATATCGCAAATGATGACAACTACCGCAATAAAGTCCTTGTTGTCATTCTGCCAGACTCTAGCGAACGCTACCTTTCTTCTCCTCTTTTTCATGGTGTTTACGCTGGCGCCGACGACCACGAATGAAACTCTAGGTCATTGTAATAGTTATACCTACACAGCCTCGGCTTACAGCAACTTTGATGCTCGATAAAAATCACACGCCCTGTGTAGGGGCATGCTAATTCGCCCTATAGATGCTTCAACAACTTGCAAGCCCTGCTCTGCTCAACCGACTGCGGTACCAGCCCAAGCTATAGAAACAAGTGTCGCATCCCAGAGCTAGCGCTCCAATATACACTCAGGTAAACTTGAGCCCTAACGATAATAAAACGAATGAATTCTTTAGCATTCACGATAACTACTGCCTGCACCTTTGCAGGGCAAAACAAGGACGATATTCGCTATGGCCACAACTAAAAAACGCTGGGATTCGCTCATTAAAAATGCTTTGGTATTTGATGGGAGCGGCGCACCCGCACAAGAATACGACATCGCTATAAAAAACGGCAAAATTGCTGCCAAAGGCATTGACCTGGCAGCCAAAGATGCCAGTAAAACGATTGATGCAGATGGGCAGTGGCTAATGCCTGGCTTGATTGATATACACTGCCATTTTGACTTGGAGGTAGAGGTAGCACCTGACCTGCCAGAAACCGTACGCCACGGCACTACAACCGTCGTAAACGGGAATTGTAGCTTAGGTATTGCCTTTGGCGCTCAGGAAAACCCCGAGCGGCCTTGGGAGAATCCAATCTTAG
>JAHRVS010000358.1 GCA_019090565.1 Gammaproteobacteria bacterium | reverse complement strand
TTGCTCTGGCCGAGGAGGGAGGGCGTACTTTTTTTTGTCAGGTCGATAGTCAAAGGGTTTTTCCAGCAGATCTACCAGTGAATTAAAAAGCCGCAAGTCATTTTTCGTATACGCACTTTGAATGGCTTCTTCAACAAGGTGGTTACGAGGAATAAACACTGGATTCGTGCTGAGTAATTGTGTTTGCACAGTGGCCATGTCTGTATTTTCACGCTGAACCTGTGTTCGCCATTGATTGAGCCAAGGGGTAAAGGCTTCCGGTAGTCGGAAAAAATCTTGAATACCGGGGGTGACTGGCTCACGTGGGTTTAGGTTCTCAGCAAGGTAGCGAAAGGCAAGCGTGAAGTCACATTGCTCCTTGGTGAGCAAATCAAGAAAATTTTGCAGCAGCATTTGGTTAACGGGGGTTTCCGGTTTAAGCCCCAGTTTTTTAAGCATCGTTTCGTTATATGCGTCGGTGTATTTTACGATATAGCCGTTCAGCGCTTGTTGAGCGAGTGCCACCGCTTTAGTTTCATCGTCATCCAGCAACGGCAAGAGAGATTGGGCCAGCCAAGATAAATTCCACTGTGCAATGGAAGGTTGATTGCCATAGGCATAACGCCCAGCATGATCGATAGAGCTGAAAACCGTATCGGGGTGATAGGTGTCCATGAACGCACACGGGCCATAATCAACGGTTTCACCGCACACTAGCATGTTGTCGGTATTCATTACGCCGTGAATAAAGCCAACACTTTGCCATCGGGCGATAAGCTGTGCTTGCTGCGTGATAACGTTATCAAGCAGGTCTAGATAGGGGTGGTCTGCGCTTAATGAACTGGGGTAGTGCCGTTTAATGACATAATCAGCAAGGGCCTTTACCGAGTTCGTTTCTCGCCTTGCTGAAAAAAATTCAAAGGAACCGATTCGAATATGGCTCTGGGCAACACGGGTAAGAATGCCGCCTGGGAGCGCGCTTTCACGCAGCACCGAATCGCCGCTGCTCACGGCAGCAAGGCTGCGAGTAGTTGGGATGCCCAAGGCGTGCATCGCTTCGCTAACAAGGTATTCTCGCAGCACGGGACCAAGGGGGGACCGGCCATCACCATTGCGCGAATAAGGCGTTTGCCCCGCGCCTTTTAACTGAATATCGTAACGAAGTCCATTTCCTGGGGCGATGACCTCACCTAAAAGTATGGCCCGGCCATCCCCGAGTTGAGGGTTCCAGTTACCAAATTGGTGGCCAGCGTAGACAGATGCTATTGGTGTCGCATTTTCAGGTAGCGTGTTTCCAGAGAGCATCTCAAGGCCTTGCTGAGAGCCTAGCCAGTTCGCATCTAGGCCAAGTTCTTTCAACAGAGAGGTATTTAGGCGGATTAATTTCGGTAACGGTACGGGGCTGGGGTGCTGAGGAGAGCAAAATGGGAGGGATAATTGGCTAAAACTGTTGTTAAAGGGAATGACCGGTTGCGTTTTCATAGCGATGTGGCTCTATACGAAAATAAGGTTTGGTGAACTTGCGTTTAAAGAAATCAATTGTTCGTAAATGAAACGCACGATTAGAGGTGCTCTAAAGCTAAAACCCCGCAGGTAAAGTGCTTTTTAGGTGTTGACGCAAAGCCACTGGTTTGGGCGAAAACCTACAATAATAGCGTTAAAAATGTGTGAACATTTAACAGCAATAGTGTGCGAAAAGCGATAGGCCCTAGCTGAAATAAGGAGAATACTAAAAGAGCTAAACAGGTAGGTCGAAGCAAATAGGTCTAAATGCTGTTCTTGTCAACGAAACCGGACACATTAAAAGGAATTACGTCAAATCTTAATGGCATTTGTGTTGTAGCCAGGGCCTTCTCACGAGCGCGCTTTCCTATAAGTTTTGGTGTGTCAATTCCCACTATACGAATGGGGATGCGCTCACTCACGATAGCAGTTCATGTCAAAATGCGGCAGCAGCTATAAAGCCTGCCGCCAGACTATTTGTTATTCGCCGCAGTTAATGCCGTTTTCAACGATCAAGTGTTCATAGCGTGCGTCGGTTAAGGTTCTTAGAAAACAGAGCATCGCCTCTACATCTGCTTCATCGAGGTGATTGCCATCTTCCAGCTCAGTGAAATTCACCGTGTCATTTACCTCTGCTTCACGCCAGGCAGTGCCTGTTTCAGGGTTAAGACTGTGAATAGAGCCACTTAAAAAATGGTCATAGAAATGGATGACTGTTTTCAGTTCGTTAAATACGCCGTTATGCATATAAGGTCCGGTAACAGCAATATTGCGCAGGGTAGGCACCTTAAACTTACCTCTTTCAGTGAGTTGTGTAACCTCCTCATTTTCCAGTAAACCTTCGTCTGTAAAGTCCTCTGCCTTGCCATTCAGGGCGCGTGCCATCAGGTTTTTCGGGATGCCGATATTGTGGTATTCGTAACTGGTGAAGGTTTCCTGCTTATGGCCGTTGCTGTGAAGCTGGTGGCAGGTGGCGCAGTTGGTGAATTGTTGTGAGAAAAACAGCGCCTTCCCCCTGCTTGCTTTGGACAGTGGGTCGTATTGATATTCCCCGCGTAAAGAACGGTCATACTTTGAATCGAAAGGAGAAAATTCATCGGTTTTTTCAAAGCTTGCAATGCTATCGGCCATTGCGTCATAGGCTGCTTCGGTATTATCGAAAATACTGTCACCGAAGAGTGACTTGAAGGCGAGCAGGTAGTCTTCGTTATCCATGATCCGCTGCACAACGCTGAATTTATCCGCCATGCCCATTTCCACAGGATTGAGAGGAGGACCTGCGGCTTGGGTTTTCAAGCTGCTAGCGCGACCATCGAAAAATTGCCCGCCGATAAAACCTTTATAGTCAGGCTGCTGGCTATTAATTCGAGCGTGCTGAGAAAGCTTAAATTCAGGATTAAATCGTGCATAGGCTGCTGTAGGTGAATTTCTGTCGCCGAAGGAGAAGCCGTCATCTCCCTGTGATACGGCAGACACTTTTCCGCTGGCATTTAGTCGGGGGTCAATAAAGGCGTGTTCTGGACTGTGGCAGGTGGCGCAGGACTGGGTACGATTAGCGGACAGGGCTTTATCAAAGTACAAGGCCTCCCCCAGTGCTGCCTGCGTTGAAAATAAGCGAGCCTGCTCAGTGCTGCTGTCACTGCCGCAACCAAAAAGTAAGACAAATAATAAGTAGCCAACATTTTTCATAGTTGATATTTCCTGTGGGTCTACCGAAAAAACTGGACGCAATTTCAATAAAATCAGTATGTAAAACGTGAGCAGGTGTGCTTCATGGGGTGGTGCGGCGCCACTTTAACACACATTATATATCAGGTTATTTCTTGGTCGCAATTGAGATTGATTCCTATTTGCATTAGTATTCAAGCATTATGGTTTAGCAGACTGTTAAACCCTTTATGATGCCTGCAAGACATATGACGCACTTAATCACAGAGGAAGATATACTATGCAACAGATTTTATTTCAAAAACTACTGACTTTTTCTGCAGCTTCTGCAATAGCTATTTTACTCAGTGCTTGTGGAGGAGACGGTAGTGCCGAGAAGGATGGCGATGATGCTAACCGTAGCATTGAGGATGAATTGGCATCTGAAATTCCGTTTAATCTGCAGAATGCACAAAAATTATTGAAGACCAATGCTGATATTGCTTACGCAGCTTACAGTGATTCGGTTGATACAGCAGTGGATCTCAAAAATGCGATCACTGCTTTTGAGGGTGATCGTTCTCAGGATAATCTTGATGCGGCAAAGCGTGCTTGGCTGGTTGCACGGGAGCCTTATGGGCAAACAGAGGTTTATCGTTTTCGTTTAAGCCCGATTGATTCCACTGACTATCAGTCTGAAGATGGCCCTGA
>JAHRVS010000357.1 GCA_019090565.1 Gammaproteobacteria bacterium | reverse complement strand
CCACTTCCCCCATACCCATTTTATCTGCATCACGCAACACAGGTACGACCAAGCCTCTCTCTGTGGATACAGCTACGCCTACATCGTAGTAGTTATGATAAACAACATCATTGCCATCAATGGAAGCATTCACTGCAGGGAACTTTTTCAGCGCCTCAACAACAGCCCGTACAAAAAAGGACATAAACCCCAGCTTTACGCCATGGGCCGAAACAAACTGATCCTGATAGTGCTTTCGCATATCCATGATCGGCTTCATATTCACTTCATTAAACGTCGTAAGAATTGCCGCTTCATTCTGAGACGTCACCAATCGCTCTGCAATTCGAGAGCGTAAGCGCGTCATGGGTACTCGTCGCTCCATCCGCTCTTCCTCAGGAAGCGCTAATCCGCCCGATGGTATAGAAAGCGCTTGAGTAGGCCGGACATCTTTATTAACAACCTCTGTGTCAGTCATTTTATCGCTAGGCTTCGGCTTGATATATTCAAGAACATCTTCTTTTGTAATGCGCCCTCCCTTGCCTGTGCCCGTAACCACCGAGGCATCAATGCCGTGCTCTGTCACCAGCTTCCGTACCGCTGGGCTAAGAGCTGGCGCTGCTCCAGCTGCGACCGGCGCAGCAGTTGAGGCCTCTTCGCTTAGCTCAGAAGATGCCGCTGACGCACCCTCCTCAAACATTGCAATAACCTGAGTGCTTTCAATAACAGCCCCTTCTTCCTGTATTATTTCTGTCAGGACTCCGTCAGCCGGTGCAACAATTTCGATAACCACCTTGTCGGTTTCAATATCAACAAGCAGTTCATCTCGCGCGACAGGCTCTCCTACTTTTTTATGCCAGGTTGCAATCGAACCGTCTGCTACCGATTCAGGGAACTGAGGTGCTTTAATTTCTTTTGCCATTGGAATTCCTTTTAACTCCACCAGTATACTTTTTTAAAATCTACTAAAGTCTGACTTAATTCTTTTTAAGCAAATCACCTTCGATCCACCATTACCCAATTGCGTCCCGAACCAACGCTTCTTGCTGTTCAATATGCAGAGACATATACCCAACTGCCGGCACCGCAGAATGGTTCCGCCCAGCGTATTCCAGCTCTATAGTAGGATCATAGCGCTGAATAACCGCTTTCATATGATGCTGACTGCAATACCAAGCCCCCTGATTCATGGGCTCTTCCTGACACCAAACTATTTCGCTTGCCTTGTAAACTGAAAAGACCTCTACAAGCTCATCTTCTGGGAACGGATAGAGCTGCTCGATACGTACAATCGCCACGTCATCACGCCCTAGTTGACGTCTTTTTTCTAACAAGTCGTAATAAACTTTTCCGCTACACATCACAATACGTTTAACACCTTCAGGAGCGATTTCATCCATTTCTGGAAGCACATCTTGGAACGTACCGTTTGCCAGCTCTTCTAACGTAGAGGTTGCTAGTTTATGTCGGAGCAAGCTCTTCGGTGTCATCACAATCAGTGGTTTTCGCAAGGGCCGTTTTATCTGCCGACGTAGCATATGATAAACTTGGGCAGGTGTGCTCGGAACACAAACTTGCATGTTGTTTTCTGCACATAGCTGCAAGAATCGCTCTAAACGGGCAGAGGAATGTTCAGCCCCTTGCCCTTCATAACCATGAGGTAGCAACATGACAAGCCCACACAACCGGCCCCATTTTAACTCGCCTGCTGATATAAATTGATCAATAACTACCTGGGCACCATTAGCAAAATCCCCAAACTGCGCCTCCCAAATGCATAAAGAATTAGGTGCTGTGGTTGCGTACCCGTATTCAAAGCCAAGCACCGCCTCTTCAGATAACAAAGAGTCATAGAGGTCTAAACTAGGCTGGCCATCATAAATGTTTTTCAGCGGCGTATAGGTGCTGTCGTCTTTTTGGTTATGTAATACCGCGTGCCTATGAGAAAAAGTACCCCGACCTACATCCTGCCCAATCAACCTAACTGGGTGCCCTTCCTTAAGAATGGTGGCATAGGCCATTATTTCTGCGAAACCCCAATTTACCTCGTGAGCGCCTGCTGCCATACGACGTCGATCATCACGAATTTTCGCGACCTGGCGCTGCAAAACAAACCCTTCAGGAAGCTCATCAAGCTTTTCTGCTAGCGCCCTAAAAACTTTCGCATCGACCGTAGTGTCGTAAGTTTTAATGCGCTCATGCCCCAGGTAAGGCGTCCAGTCAACAAACAACCGTGAGTCAGACTCGCTCACCAGGCTTTTTACAACATGCTCCCCGTTATCAAGCATGGTGCGATAATCTTCAACCATTTTCTTAATTTCAGTTTCACTCGATACAGCACTTTGTACTAAACGGTCACCATATAAGCTGCGCGTAGTAGGGTGTTTACGAATAACCTCATACATTAACGGTTGCGTGATAGAAGGTTCATCCGCTTCATTGTGCCCATGCCTGCGATAACAAACCAGGTCAATGACCACGTCTTTATTAAATTCACGACGGTAATCAAGCGCCACCTGCGTGATAAAAAGAACCGCTTCTGGATCATCGCCATTAACGTGAAATATTGGCGCCTGCACCATTTTAGCCACGTCCGTACAATATTCTGTCGAACGAGTATCATCGCGACGATTGGTGGTAAAGCCAATTTGGTTGTTCACAACAATATGTATTGTACCGCCTGTTTTGAATCCTCGGGTTTGTGACATCTGGAAAGTTTCCATCACCACACCCTGGCCCGCAAATGCTGAGTCCCCATGAATAATAATAGGAACCACTAATTCCCCTTCGGAGTCGTTACGGCGATCTTGACGGGCGCGAACCGATCCTTCAACAACAGGTGAAACAATTTCTAGGTGGGAAGGGTTGAAGGAAAGCGCCAAGTGAATTTCCCCTCCAGACGTTGATATGTTTGAAGAAAAGCCTTGGTGATATTTTACATCGCCAGCCCCGCTCCCCATATCGTGTTTACCTTCAAATTCATCAAATAGGTCAGCGGGGTTTTTACCAAGAGTATTCACCAGTACATTCAATCTACCTCGGTGCGCCATACCGATAACCATTTCTTTCGTGCCGCTCGCCCCTGAGCGCTGTATCAGCTCATCTATAATAAGGGTTAAACTTTCTCCTCCTTCGAGACCAAATCGCTTTGTACCGGGGTATTTCGTACCAAGGTATTTTTCCAAGCCTTCGGAAGCCACAAGCCTTTCAAGAGTATGAAGTTTTCGTTCCCTACTGTATTCCGGCGAGCAACGCACTGATTCCAGGCGGTGCTGAATCCACCGTCGCTCTTCAGTGTCAACAATTTGCATGTACTCAGTCCCGATGGAGCCACAATACGTCTGCTGTAAAGATTCATGTATTTCTTTTAGGTTGGCTTCATCCTTACCTAGGAAATAGGACCCTACTTGAAATACCGTGTCGTAATCAGCGGTAGACAAGCCATGAAAAGTCAGGTCCAAGTCTGGGACATCCTCCCTTTCCATTATTTCGAGCGGGTCAAGCTTGGCAATCTGATGCCCCCGGAACCGGTAGGCAGTAATCAGCTGAAGAACTTTGACCTGCTTTTTCTCATGTGCAGAACTAACGCTGCTAACAAGAAGAGGCTGTGCTCTGCTTTTATTTTTGGCCAAATAAAGAAAGTGTTCACGAATAGTAGAGTGAGGAACATCTTCGCCACACGCTCCCTCATAACGAGGCAACTTTTCAAAATAAGTTCGCCATTGCTCTGGAACGCTGTTTGGGTCACCAAGATAACTGTCAAATAGCTCTTCGATATACGCTGCGTTACCACCTCCCAAGTGGGACATGGTCCGCTGACGATACATCACTCCGTCACCCATTTTTGGCTCTCCGAATTAAGCAGAAATGACATCCAAAACCCGGCTAAAGTTTATGACTGAACACGCTTTCGCAATGCATACAGCGTACGCTTAATCCCTGCTTTCAACTCATTCCATCTTTATTTGTATAAGAAGTATACTGCGCGATCAATCTCAAGTTTGGAGCCCCAGCTTTATTTGGAATACTAACTCACAAACAGGCACGAACGAAAAACAACCATCAAATAGCAAGCCCTTAATCAGAGCTCGCTACATTTACATCTAGAGTGTAGTCGGAAATGATTAAGTCGCTCGTTGCAGCAACATATTCCTGATATGCCCTATCGCCCGAGTTGGGTTCAGACCCTTTGGACAAACGTTTACACAGTTTTGAATGCCGTGACAGCGAAATAAACTAAAGGGATCATCAAGATCACCTAAACGCTCCTCTCCACCATTATCACGGCTATCCGCCAAAAACCGGTACGACTGCAGCAAGCCCGCAGGACCAATAAACTTATCCGGGTTCCACCAGAAAGACGGGCAAGACGTAGAACAACAAGCACAGAGAATACATTCGTATAATCCGTCCAGCTTCTCTCGTTCCTCTGGCGTCTGCAATCTTTCTATTGCTGGCAGTGGAGTATCATTAATCAAATAAGGCTTTATCTTTTTATACTGGGTATAAAACTGCCCCATATCCACAACCAGGTCTCGAATAACAGGCAAGCCAGGAAGTGGGCGAATAACAAGCTTCGAATCCCGTTTCCCCATCGCCTCTGACACAGGAGTAATGCAGGCAAGCCCATTTTTGCCATTGATATTCAAACCATCTGACCCGCAAACACCCTCTCGACAAGCACGCCGGTAAGAAACAGATTCATCCTGGTCTTTCACCAAAGCTAGAACATCCAGGATCATGAGGTCCTTACCACCGGTATTGACGTGATAGTCCTGCATGTAGGGCTCTGAATCCGTCTCGGGGTTATAACGATAAATACTGACTTGCATAACGCTTTCCTTAATAGGTTCTTACTTTTGGCTGGAAAGTCTCAACTTGTTTCGGTGCAAAATTCACCTCACGCTTGATTATATTTTTATCCTCAGGCCTATATACCGTGTGAACCAGCCAGTTTTCATCATCGCGATCCGGGTAGTCGTAACGAGAATGCGCGCCTCGACTTTCTGTTCGAGCCTTGGCTGCAATTGCCGTCGCTTCAGCGACTTCCAACAAACTATCCAGCTCTAACGCTTCGATACGCGCGGTATTAAACGCCTTGCTCTTATCGGCTAAAACACCGTCTGCAATACGGCTGCGCAATTCAGAAATTTTGTTCGCTCCCTCTTCCATAAGGTCACCCTTACGGAACACACCAAAATTATTTTGCATCGTTTGCTGCAGCTCTTTTCTCAAGACAGACACACTTTCACCGCCATCCTTACTACTAGAGCCTTCCCATCGTGCATAACGTGACATCGATTTTTCTAAATCAGATTCACTGACCACCGCTTGCTCAATGCCTTCACGTAAACTTTTCTCGATATGTAAGCCCGCTGCGCGTCCAAAAACGACCAGATCAAGTAGAGAGTTTCCACCCAGGCGGTTTGCTCCGTGCACAGAAACACAGGCAACCTCTCCAACTGCGTAAAGCCCAGGTATAACCGTGCTTTCACCTTTTGCATTGATTTGTACTGCCTGACCATCAATCGTTGTTGGTACGCCACCCATCATATAGTGACAAGTCGGCACTACCGGTACCGGGTCAAAAACTGGGTCAACACCTGCGAACGTTTTTGAAAGCTCGCAAATTCCGGGCAACTTAGAGTGAAGAACATCTGCACCCAAGTGATCCAGCTTTAAAAAGACGTGATCTGCATCAGGGCCTGCGCCCTTGCCATCAAGGATCTCCATCATCATGGAGCGCGCCACCACATCTCGGCCAGCTAAATCTTTCGCATTGGGCGCATAACGCTCCATAAAACGCTCGCCATCTTTATTTATTAGGTAGCCACCTTCACCACGACACCCTTCAGTAACAAGAACACCCGCGCCAGCAATACCGGTAGGATGAAACTGCCACATTTCCATATCTTGCGCAGCGTAACCGGCCCTCAAGGCCATCGCCACACCATCGCCTGTATTAATAAGAGCGTTCGTCGTAGAGGCATAAATACGCCCCGAACCACCTGTCGCCAATACCGTCGCTTTGGATAGAAATGCGACCACCTCTCCGGTTTCTATATCCATGGCCAACACGCCACAAGTATCACCTTTCTGGTTAGTCACCAAATCCATTGCATACCATTCATTATAAAAAACGGTATTTGCTTTTACATTTTGCTGGTAAAGCGTGTGAAGCAACGCATGCCCAGTTCTATCAGCCGCCGCACAAGTACGAGAAGCTTGACCGCCTTTACCAAAATCTTTTGACTGGCCACCGAATGGTCGCTGGTAGATGCGCCCTTCCTCCGTTCGAGAGAAGGGGAGCCCCATATGCTCTAATTCAAAGACAGTCTCTGGGCCAACACTACACATATACTCAATGGCTTCTTGGTCTCCGATATAGTCAGAGCCTTTGACCGTATCATACATATGCCAGCGCCAATCATCGTCAGGATCAGAGCTCGCTATTGCACAAGTAATGCCGCCCTGTGCAGAAACAGTATGGGAGCGAGTAGGAAATACTTTTGAAATAAGTGCTGTTTTTTGACCTGACTGTGCAAGCTGCAAGGCTGCTCGCATTCCTGCGCCGCCTCCACCAACAATGACAGCGTCGTAACTGATCGTTCTTATATTAGACATCGACTATAAACCCCACAAAATCTGAATACCCCAAACAAGATAGATCGCAGCAGCGACGCCACATGCTGACTGGAAAGCAACACGCACAAGCGCATTATTTAAGTAGTCAGTTGTTATCACCCAAAGTCCAATCCATGCATGAGCCAGCGTTGCCAAAAGAGCAAGTGTGCTAGCTATACGCATTGCCCCGCAGGTCATAAAGGCGTACCACTGCTCATACCCCAAGTCAGGATGGGTAATCAAATAACCTACCAGCACAAAAACATAAAGACCTACGACAACGGCTGAAACACGCTGAATAAGCCAGTCGTAAACACCACTTCTACCAAAGCTCGTTACGTTAGCTACCACAACCACACTCCCACAAAGATAATTGATATAACAGAAACAAGGATTGTAATTCTTGCGCCCCTTAACCCACCTTCTAACGTTTCACCAATGCCCACATCCATCAAAAGGTGCTTAACTCCTGCCGCAATGTGGTACATCAAAGCCCCGACAATACCCCATACGATAATCGTTACAACAAAGCCATCTAGCACTTCTTTTAGTGAATTAAAACTCGACTCACTTTCAAGCGAACAGCTGAGCACCCAAAGCAAAATAGGAATACCAACAAATACCGCCACACCGGAAGCCCGATGGAGGATGGAAACAAGAGCAGGAAGAGGAAGATCAATGGTTTTGAAATCTAAATTAACAGGTCTTTTTTTATTCACAGCGTTCTCTTTCATTTTAGCCCCAATAGAGGGCATTTATCAGGAGCAAT
>JAHRVS010000356.1 GCA_019090565.1 Gammaproteobacteria bacterium | reverse complement strand
AGGAACGAAAAGCACCTTCGCCAACAGAAAAAGCGTGTGGCACGAGAGGAGTGGTTCGCTCGGCTGAACTATTTTCGGGCATGGCTGTTCACACGGGTTAAATCCCAGCGTCCACGCCTTCTTTCAGCCAGCCACAAAGGCAGTGCCGCATCGGAGGGGATATCCTGTTCTTTTCAAGAGCTGCTTCGTCTTCGTAATGATATTCATGCTTTATTGCTTTCACCTCCACGTTCTGCTCCGCAAGACAATGCCAGCCAGTTTATTTCTGCTTTTCGAGGCCGAGGGCTCGAGTACGATACCGCTCGCCATTACCAGGCGGGTGATGAAGTGCGCCACATCGACTGGCGGGTCACGGCCCGTACTTTAAAAACCCATGTAAAGGTTTACCATGAAGAGCGAGAGCGGCCTGTGTGTTTTTTGGTGGATCACAGTGAATCAATGCATTTTGCCACGCGCAACGAATATAAATCTGTACGGGCATCAAAAACAGCTGCCTTGCTTGCTTGGTTGGCATTATCGCAAAATGAAAAAGTCGGCGGCATTGTTTTTGATGAAATGGCGCAGTGTGTTTTGAAGCCGACACCGGGTGATAACGGTGTATTGCCATTTCTTAAAAGTTTGCAAATAGAACCGCCTGATCATGGGTTAAAACGCGACAGAGAAAATTCAGAGCTGGGCTCGCCTGCTCCTAGTGGAAATACAGAGCAATCTCTGCTCCTCACACAGTTACAGCGCTTTAATCACTTGGCCCCGCGAGGAAGTCTGTGTTTTGTGTTGAGTGATTTCAATGCGCTGGGTGCCGGAAAATTCTCAGCGGAACACAAGGCGTTTGAAAAAGTGCTTTACGACCTGAGTCAGCGTTGCGACTTAACGCTTTTTTGTGTTTATGACCCCTTTGAAGCCCAGGCACTTCCCGAGGGGCAGTTTCGCTTGTCAGACGGTTATTCACTGTTGGATGTGAGTAACCGTACGCTTAAATATCGGCGCCAGCATAGCGAAGTGTTTAAAAAGCGCTTGAATAAACTGGATGCCCTCAGTAAAAATGCGGGGTTTAATGCCCACGTTATTGCCACCGACGCACCGTTGATGGACGTTCTAAATTGTTCCATTAGCGCGGTGCCAGGCCAAAGCAACTTTAAAGATCTACTGGAGGGTTGATGGCTGATAACCAGGAAATAATTCGTAAACTTCGAGATATTCATCTTCCAGAGCCCACCAGTATTTTCCCCTTGCAGCCAGCGTGGTGGGGAGTGATCGGTTTTTTTTGTTTAGTGCTATTAGGGGCAGGGTATTATTTTTTTTACTTTCGAAAAAGGCAGCAGCGGCAGGCCTTAAAGCAGCTTGCCTCAATTGAATATCGTTTTGAGCAGGGTGAAGCAAGCGGTGTTTGTATGATGGAATTAGGCCTGCTTCTTAAGCACTATGCGGTGGTGCAATTCCCTCAAACAGCCATTGCGTACCGATGGGGAGAAGAGTGGCTGGCCTTCCTGGTAGCCACTTCAACGGAGGGTCAATTTGAAGAGGGGCGGGGTCATGCCGTTACCCAGTGGCCCTATCAAAAAGAACCTGCCCGCGATGATGTGCCAAGTTTATTTGATGCCGCAGGGAAGTGGCTTAAAGAAAACCCTTACCGTAGTTATCGAAAAGTACGTATGGGCAGGGTAAAAGCATGATCCAGTTGCTATGGCCCCTCGCTTTTATTTTTTTGCCTCTCCCTTTTGTGGTGAGGTGGCTGCTTCCACCGGTCTCCGATCGCACATCGGCAGGTTTGCGGGTGCCGTTTTATAAGGATATTTCCCAAAACCCTGATGCAGCAAGTGCTAAACCTCGCTGGTTGTTAATGTTAGGGGCGTTCATATGGTTGTTGTTGCTCTGTGCGCTGAGCCGACCGCAATGGCTCAGTGACCCTGTAGACCAACCCAAAACCGGACGAGACATCATGCTCGCCGTGGACCTTTCTTCCAGCATGGAGATCGAAGATTTCGTTCTAAATGAGCAAGCTGTCGATCGACTAGAAGCGGTAAAGTCGGTAGTAAAAGGGTTTATTAAAAGCCGAGAAGGAGACCGCCTAGGGCTGATTCTTTTCGGGTCAAAAGCCTATGTGCAATCACCTTTAAGTTACGACTTGACCAGCGTGGCGCAGCTCCTTGATGAGGCGCAAATAAGTATGGTGGGCAAACAAACTGCCATCGGTGATGCGATTGGATTGGCGGTTAAGCGGCTTCACAATCGTCCTCTTAATCAGCGTGTGTTGATTTTGCTAAGCGACGGTAATAACACCTCTGGCATTATACCGGCTCCTCGTGCTGCTCACTTTGCTGCATTGGAAGGGTTGCGGGTTTATACCATTGGTATTGGCGCGAGAAGTGCGAGCTCTTTATTTACAAGCAAGGCTGTTAGTCAGGCAGCAATGCTAAATGAAACCACCTTGAAAACAGTCGCGCAGCTTGCCAATGGGCGTTACTTCCGTGCGCAGGATGTGGAAGAGCTTAAACAGGTCTACAGCACCATTGATGAGATGGAAAAGGTGGTTGTCGGCCAGGACTACTATCACCACGTGTTAGAGCTCTATTTTTGGCCCTTGGGTGCGGCACTGATGCTGTCCTTTTTATTGGCCCTGTCTAAAAGCCAAGTCTTTTCTTTTATAAAAAATGAAACGCCTTCTGAGTTGCTCATCAATGACAATGGAGAGCAGCATCCATGAACTGGGAAACGATTCATTTTTTGCGTCCTCAGTGGTTGTGGGCATTCATTCCTGTCGTGCTATTTTTGCTGCGGTTTTATCAGATTAAATCCAAGCGAAATTTTTGGGTAGGGAAGATTGATAAAAGACTGTTGCCCCACTTGCTGGTGAATGAGCACCATCACCAGTCGCGTTTTTTTCTCTCATTATTATTGATGGGCTGGATGCTGGCCATTATT
>JAHRVS010000355.1 GCA_019090565.1 Gammaproteobacteria bacterium | reverse complement strand
CTAAGAGTGGTTTGGCATCGAGGGCCTGCAAAATATGGCGGTGCCCCGCTTCGGCTGATTGATGAGAAAAAATCAGCCAAGGGCGAATGGCAGGCTGAAGTTTGTCCGCCACCAGTGCGGCAACACTGCAGATAAAGCCATCTACCAAGACGGGGATGCCTTTTTGGGCGCAGCGTAGGTAAGCGCCGACAATGGCGGCAATTTCTAGCCCGCCTACGGTTTCTAATACAGCTAACGGCCGGGAGTTACGATTGAGCCCATGTAGCTGAATTGCTTGATCGATAACAGTGGCTTTGTGGGCAATGCCGGTTGCGTCCAAGCCGGTGCCAGCCCCTGCGAGCGCCGATGCATCCATGTCGAGCAAAACTGCTGCCAGTGCGGTAGCGCTGGTGGTATTGGCAATGCCCATTTCCCCGGCGATAAACACATCGATGGCTCCCAGCGAGTCGATGACGCTTTTTCCAGCATGGAGTGCTTCTGCGCAAGTGTGTTGGTGCATGGCGGCTTGTTTGGCGAAGTTCGCGGTGCCTGCTGCGATATTAAGCTGCAATACATTGGGCAACTCTTCAATAGGCAAGGCAGTGCCGAGGTTCACCACGCTCAAAGGGCTTTGTATTTGTTTGGCCAGCACTGAAATGGCCGCACCCCCGCGGCTAAAGTTACGAATCATTTCTCCCGTGACAGCCTGCGGAAAGGCGGAAACGCCTTCTTCAGCCACACCGTGGTCGGCGGCGAAGATCACGACGGCAGCATTTTCAATACGGGGTTTTGCTCGGTTCTGCATGCCAGCAAGGGACACAACGAGTTCTTCTAAGCGACCCAGAGAGCCGGGGGGTTTTGTCAGTTGATCTTGGTGCTGGCGAGCTTGTGCGCTGGCATCGGCATTGGGGCAGTGAACGGCTTCATTGAGCCAAGCAATGGGCATGAAGCCTCCTAGCAGGTTGTTAAAATGTCACTATTCAGCTCACGCTCAAATTAGCTGTGTCGAATTAGGCGCAAGGCGAAACTGAGTGCTAAAGACGGAGTTTACACGTGTAAATGGGCAGTTTGAGCTTTATTTTGTCCCGCGGCTCTAAAATTCTCATGGTCCGTACGGGGAGTCGTGCCGTTTTTAGGTGACCCAGTCGATGACTGAGTCAGTAGGAAGTGAACAATCATGCAAATGGCTACTTGAGTGAAAGAGGGAGGCCGGCCATAACAAAATCAACCTTGTCACACGCAGTGGTCAAATCTTGGTGTAGCCAACCGCTTTCATCTACAAAGCGGCGGTTCAATTCACCCATGGGTACAATGCCATGGCCGACTTCATTGCTGACGAAAATGATGTCGCTTTTTAAGTTGGGTAGCATATTAATAAGAGTGGCTTTTTGCTCCGCCAGGAGCTGCGCGTTATTGTGGCAAAGGAGGTTGCTCACCCAGAGCGTTAAGCAGTCAACCAGAATGCAGTGGTCTATTGCGTCGATTTTTTGCAGCGCTTTTGCCAGAAACAATTCTTCCTCAATGAGCTGCCAGTGCGCTGGGCGCTGCTGTTGGTGCAGGGCAATGCGGGATGACATTTCACTGTCGCCAGCGTTTGCGGTGGCAAGATAAAACACGCTTTTAGTGCTCTTTTCGGCCAATTTTTCTGCATGGCGACTTTTGCCGGAGCGGGCTCCGCCAAGAACAAGCTGTTTCATCGTGTCTCTCTTGTTGCCAATGGTTGTGTTACTGGAACTTGTGTTACCGGGGGCTGGCTCGATTCAGCGAACCCCAATAGCTAGCTAAAACGCGAAATTCATACATGCCCATTGTCTGCAAACAGAGCAGCCAAGTAAATGGAGGGTGCGGCTTTTTTAGCTGATAGGACATTGCTAATAGGGTATAGCTAAAAATAGTGATGCGCACGTGAGAGCAAGAAAGCCCCGCACACAGAGCCGCCTTATTAAACTACGGGTGGTATGACGATGCGATGAGGGTATCGATTTTTTTTATCAACGCTAGATTGGCGGGGGCCTTTATACCTATGCGTGCAGCTTCTTTGCAGAGATGGCCGTTGAGGTAAGCCAGCTCAAGGGGGCGTTTGGCGCGAAAGTCCTGCAGCATCGAACTGACATTGTCAGCCGTCTTTTCAGCGACACGCAAAGCCATTTCTAGCAAAGGCTCGGGCAAGGGGATATTTTTTTTGTGGAACAGGGCTTCGATTTCAATGCAGATTTCTGTGAGCTGAAGGCGTGCATCTTGGTTATGGAGCAGCGCTCCATTTTTGCATTGGTATAAAACAGTTAAGGCATTGATAGCACAATTTATAGCGAACTTTTGCCATATTCGGGGGTAAATATTGGCCTCCCATTGGCTAGCAGGGTGGACGGTTTTTAGTGTTGAAAGAGCCTCTGGTTTTTCGTTATTCGCAGGGCCAAACCAGCTCTCTCCTTCACCCGCAAAGACCACTGTATCGGGGTCACTGCGGTATGCACCATCAGTGGTGATACCCAGAAACAAGGGGTTGCTGGGGTAGCGCTGCTTTATTTCGTTAGCCACTCCCATGCCATTTTGCAACAGAATAAGGTGTGTACTGGGGGATAGGCGCTGAGCAAATGTTTGCAGTGCAGGAAGGGTTTGATGGGCTTTCGTGGTGATTAATAAATGTGTGATCGCTGGGCCGGTGTGGCTTGGGGCATAGAGCAATTCGGGGTGATAGGTCTTGGATTCACCGTTATGACGAATCGTCAAACCCTTGGTTTTTAGCTGCGCTACTTTTTTTTCATCACGAAGGAGAAGTTCCACTGAGACCTGTTTGTCGATAAATCGACTGGCCCACAGGCTGCCAATGCTGCCG
>JAHRVS010000354.1 GCA_019090565.1 Gammaproteobacteria bacterium | reverse complement strand
GGGACACCGCGTCGTATTCGTACAGGCCTTGCTGTGCCTTGGTCGTAGACTTAACGTGCCAACGAATAAGCTTAAGCCCCAAAGCTTCTGCCACCTCCTCTGCTAACATCGTTTTTCCCGTGCCTGGCTCACCCTTGATCAGGAGTGGGCGCTGCAGTGTGATAGACGCATTTACAGCGGTCTTTAGGTCGTCAGTGGTCACATAGTTTCGAGTACCATCAAATTGCATAACACAAACCTCAAATAACATATTATTTTATAAAACGCATATAGACCTCACAGGCAGGCCTATAGCTTCCGACTAAAGTTGATTACGCCCCGTAACAGCCCATCAGTCTGCCCAAGTCTCGTGCAAAGCGAAACAGAGAGGAATATGAGGGCATATTGAAACACAATCAAGGCAGAATATAAAAAACCACGCCGAAAGAAATTGATACCTCTATAAAAACAAGGCAGTCAAACAATCGGAACTTGGGATTTGAAAGAGAGTAATGAAGCAAAAAAACACTATGAGGATGGGACAGAGAGTAACATTATGAGAGGCAGTAGTGGCTCAGCTGCAAAGCCGCCACTGCGCTATCCGTATTCTTTACGGCAACTCAGTTCACGCGAAAGTTAACACATAACAACGCTATAAAATGAACCTTTATACCTACAGGCTCACATCGTAGCCTTGTTCTGAGAAAATCTGAGTGCAGGCTGGGCAGTTACAGGCCATGCTCAAGCAGTCACACCGAAACAACCTTAAAACAAACGCTCCGGCACAGTTATTACATCACCAGGCAAAATGGCAAAATTTGTTTTCAAGTCTGCTTTCTCAAGAATGTCACTAAGTCGGACCTTTAAGACCTTCGATTCCCCTTCAGACTTTCGAAAAATCTTAGTCTTATTAGGGGAAGCAAACTGACTAACTCCTCCAGTGTCCAAAATAAGGTCGAGAACCGTCATCCCTTCACGAAATGGAATAGAAGTAGGCCGATTAACAGCACCTGTCACGCGTACTCGGTTAATATATTCGTTACTGCTTAAGCCCTGCATGATAACGCTTACTCGGGGATCCCGAATATAGGAGGACAGCATTCTTTTGATTTCTTCAGCCAGCACAGTAGGTTTCAAGCCACTGGCTTTAATGTCGCCCAAGAGCGGCATGGAGATATACCCGTCTGGCCTGACTGGAACCGTTGTAGAAAGGTCTTCATTTCGCCATACGTGAACACGCACGTTATCGCCCACCCCAATCTTATAATGAAGGCTTGGCGCTTTAGAGTCACCCGAAACCACACCGCTAGACCCCAGTTTTGATAAACCATACACAGGTATTACCGTACGCTGAACATTTTTTAAGGTAACCGGCAGCGCCCCAGCCCCTTCTGCAGCATATTTGGAATCCTTTTGGTCAACTTTATTCGTCTCGTCATCAGGCTGATCGTCAAGTTTTTCTGAAAAGAAGGCATCAGGGTTAATTTTACCAGGGGCAGGCCTAGACTTTTTCGGCTTAAGGCGCGATACCTCCTTAGATTTTGCAGTGCGCTTAGACTTCGTTTTGCCCCCTTGGGCCTGCACCCGTCGACGCTCACTGCCCGCTTCTACGGCGAAATCATCGAAATCTTCCGAAAAATAATCATCATCTTGGCCAGCAAGAACCACCTGCCCCAAACCACCGAACACCAACAGGATATACCCAGTCAAAAACACTCGAAACCCACTACGCTTCATCAATCATCTTCCTCAATTATTCAATACAACCGTACAACTAATACACGTCAACATGTGAACTATACAAGGGTATTCTACACTAACGACCCCTCCCGAACAGTACCACTTCAACGGTCTGAATAAGTATAGTGAGATCAAGAACTAGGTTGTGGTTCTTGACATAATAAAGATCGTATTGCAGCTTCTGCTCAGAGTCTTCATCGGATGCGCCATAGGGATAACATAACTGAGCCCAACCAGTGATCCCAGGTTTTACGTATTGCCGCTCGTTAAAATATGGGATTTTTTCAGTCAGCTCACCAATGAACTCGGGACGCTCTGGCCTAGGCCCGACAAATGCCATTTCACCTTTAAACACGTTAATTAACTGCGGCAACTCATCAATACGGTACTTTCTTATAAATGCGCCCACTTTCGTCACACGCATATCATTTTTTTGGGCCCAGACCGCCCCGTCTTTTTCTGCATTTTCTATCATACTGCGAAACTTCAATACATCGAACAACTCCCCATCCAGGCCTACTCGGGTTTGTTTATAAAAATACGGAGCCAATGAGCCGTCTTCAGCGCGAATTGCAAACATCGTAGCAAGCATAACGGGCCAAGTTACCATCAAGATGAGCAAACTGGCTACAATATCAAAGATTCGTTTGCTAAGGCCACGCGTAATACTCCGGTCAAAACCTTCAGAAAAGATCAGCCAACCAGGTGACAAGAATGTCGTTTCTATTTTCCCCATCTCTCGTTCAAAAAATGTCAGTGCATCAACAACATCAATGCCGTTGAGTTTCAGTTCAAGCAAATCGCCCATTGGAAACTTTATACGCCGATCATCAATAGCAACGACAATTTCATCGACCTCATTTTCTAAGACATACTCATTTAACCTGCCTTCCATGTGTATAACCCTGTCATCGGGAATATCGTCTTTTTCCCCATGCACATGCACATAACCCAGAATATAAAAACCTCTCTGGTCCGCTTTTCTACGTATGCGCCGATTAATATTCGCCGCTTTTTTTCCTGCACCCAACACAAGCACCCGACGCTTAAGCAACGCCTCATCAACCACTCGCAGAAAACAATAGCGTACGCTGGCTAAAGCACAAAAGCTTAACAGCATAGCTAAAATTAGAACCCCTCTCCCCATATGCAAAGAAGGGAACAGATAAAAAACCAAAGAAAGAAGCAGCGTCGCTGCGGCACAGCTCACAGCCAATCGGACTAACACGCCCTCAAAGCCCTCTCTCAGGCGCCCCTGATACAAGCCCATTGCCATCGCGCTAATCAGCACCGAAGCGCCAACAATAACAATTGAAGCTCCTGACAGCGTGACATGCTGCCACCCCATCATATTCAGGCGGATAAAAGCCCCCGCTTGAACGGCAAGCATCACCATCACAAACTCTGTAGCCGCCAGCACTAAAAATGGCACTCTAACGTATTGATTAAACAGGCGTATCATTTTTTCTCACAAGGGAAAGGCTATTTCTGGACCAGCTTAGTACAAAGTAATATATGCGCCAACCAAAGCACTACTGTGTTTATTATAGTCAACAGCTATATTCTTTTACTTCATGGCATACATAATAAAACAATATAACGCCAGCTCATAGTCGCACCACATTTAACTTTAGTGATGGAGTTCAAGCTATTCGCTATTGAAATAAAGCTTAGGAGCGCCTTCATTACTATCATTGCTTCCTTACGCCAAACAGATATGGCTCTCTGTTAAAGCCCGAACTATAATGGTGTCTTTAACCTTTCGTGAGTCAGTGATTTTCTTACTTAGCCTGGCCACCCTTTAAAAGACACTTCACTTTATGAATGACTCTATACACCCTCATATAGCAGTAATTGGCTTAGGTTATGTCGGCCTTCCTCTTGCGGTTGAATTTGGAAAGGTTCGCAAAACCATCGGTTTCGACATTAATCTAGATCGCGTTTCCGAACTTATTAGCGGCGTTGATAAAACTCAAGAAGTCTCCCCAGAAGAGCTAACGTCCAGCGTTGACCTCAGCTTCGCCAGCGATATTACGGCCCTCTCTGACTGCAATATTTATATCGTAACAGTACCAACGCCAATTGACGGTCATAAAAACCCCAATTTACAGCCCCTAATATCCGCCAGTCGCGCACTTGGCGAAGTATTGGCTAAAGGTGACATCGTCATTTATGAGTCCACTGTATACCCCGGCGCAACGGAAGAAGTGTGCGTTCCTGAGTTAGAAGCAATATCGGGTTTAAAGTTCAATGAAGATTTCTTCGCTGGTTACAGCCCTGAACGAATCAACCCGGGTGACAAAACTCACCGGTTACCCAGCATCATAAAGGTCACCTCTGGCTCCACTCCCGAGATATCAGAGCGAGTAGACACCTTATACCAAGAAATAATTACTGCAGGCACCCATAAAGCTTCGTCGATTCGCGTAGCGGAAGCTGCCAAGGTTATTGAGAACACCCAGCGCGACCTAAACATTGCCTTAATCAATGAGCTTTCCAAAATTTTCGCCATTATGAACCTCGATACGCAAGAAGTTCTCGAGGCAGCAGGCACTAAGTGGAATTTCCTCCCATTTCGTCCTGGCTTAGTAGGAGGGCACTGCATTAGCGTTGACCCCTACTACCTTACCCACAAAGCACAGGCAATCGGCTACCAGCCAGAGGTCATTCTTGCCGGTCGGCGCATCAATGACAGCATGGGCAGTTATGTCGCGGAACGTGTCACTAAGTTGATGACCCGAAAGCGTATCCACATCGTGGACTCAAAAATACTCATACTGGGACTAGCGTTTAAAGAGAATTGCCCCGACCTCAGAAATACGCGCGTTATTGATATTCACGAAGAGCTTCTTGATTACCATACTAGTATTGATATTTATGACCCATGGGTTGATCCCAAAGATGCTCTCAACAATTACGGAGTTCACCTTGCTGAAAAACTTGAAGAAAACAAGTATGACGCAATCATTGTCGCCGTTGGCCATCAGCAGTTTAAGGCTATGGATATCTCCGAGTTAAAGAAATATTGCAAAAAGGAACATGTCATATTCGACATCAAACACGTGTACCCAAAAGAATCCGTCGATGGGCGCCTTTAGCGCACCCTCATAATACGAGCACGAATATGCAACATGGCGGCTCCTCGTTAAATACTGACATTGCTGCACCATAAACACTATCCATTGACCCTACAAAAGGTTTAGAACATGAAAGTACTGGTTACAGGAGCAGCAGGATTTATAGGTTCAACGCTTTCTCACCGCCTCCTTGAGCGAGGGGATGAAGTAATCGGCTTGGACAACCTGAACGATTACTATGAGG
>JAHRVS010000353.1 GCA_019090565.1 Gammaproteobacteria bacterium | reverse complement strand
GAGGTTAATAAAGCTGTCTTTGGGCAGCGTCTTAAGGTCGTTATAGTAATCGGATAACTGGTCCTTAACGGCTATGGCTGTGAAGGGGCGTGTAAAGGCAGAAAATACCGCATCACCCAGTAGGGATTTCATTCCTCTTACTACCTTCCATACACCATAGAACGCTTGTATTGCTAATGCGCCCCCCGGTGCTTTGAAATTGTCTACGAGCATTGTTTGGAAGGGTTGGCTACCCGTGGTTAGGGTTAGAAATGCATTCATTTGGCTATTGAGTATAAATATGGGGTCTCGCGTTATATAGATGAAACGCGCGTTAGGAAACCACTCCAGAATTTGCTTTGCATTGCCCGTATCCCAGGGGTTTTTCATGAGAACAGACTTAGCATCAGGATTGATGGCCAGCAGTTTTTGACAAATTTGTGCAAAGTAATCTTTGTTCGTTTTGTGGATGGAAATATGGTAACTCTCGTTGCGGAGCAGCCAGCCATACTCTTCAACGGTTTTGTCTTCAACCCAGACGGAATCGAGCCTGCGGTCAGTTATTCCCAAGCTTCGAAATACCCGGTTGAGGTGTTCTCGGTCCGCATTTTCTTTCCCTTCATGGCGGTTTTTAAGAAGCCGGTTATAAAAGAAAATATCGTAAAGTGACAGGTTTGCGACGGGAAAACACCGAGATATAGAATCATAGAGAAACGTCGTGCCAGATCGATGCAAGCCCATGATAAAGACTGGGTTAACAGGTATTTCGGCTAGACCACTGAGGTATTCATCATCTTCATTTTTATTTGGAAAGTTTGGGTATAATGGAAAATGCATAAAAAGTCACTGCTGGCTGATTAATGGTTTCTAATTAAAGGCGGTATAAGCGACATCAGCCCTTTCACTGTCTATTGAGCTTGTTTGGCTCTGCAATGTTATAAAACATCAAATGAAAGCGCCGCGGGGCTTGTGTGAGCGGTTATTTATTCCTAGTTTACTACTAATATCTATCCCGTGGAGCGAGTGGAAAGCCCACAACTTGCTGGTTGATTTTTGATCTGCTAATGGTGTCAGATAATGCCTTTGCGTATCTTTATTTTTAGCCCCGGTTTTTACGCCGTCTTTTCACTTGAATACGGTTTTAATTATCCCCGCCGGTTTTCTTCTTAAGCAAAATACTCAATATTGCCAATGAGATACCGAGCGCGGTTGGCGCAATTAGCTCTGGTGTGTTCCAGAACCACAGTGATCGGCCCTCGCGAATAACTTCCACCAAGGTGCCACCTAGCCAGCTGAAAACAACAATGTTGGGCAATGCACCAATTACCGAGCCCCAAAAGTAGCTGGAAAACCGGGTGCATAATATGGCCAGCATCCAATTTATAGGCGGTAATGCAAAAAAAATAAGACGCAAATTGATAATGGTATGAAGGTTGGTGTCCTGAATATAGTTGTTGGTTCGAGGCAAGTACTTTTCAATGATACGCTTTATCAAACCTTGGTCGGCAACTTTCGCGATATAGAACATGATCACAATTGCCAGTGAAAAGCAGAGTGTTCCTAGTATGATTGCGCCAAATGGCCCGTATATCATAGCTGCAATGGCAATGACTATTGCAGTGGGGACATTAATGACTATCGCAATACTGGCTACAACGAAGAAAACAGCAGGGCCCAGGAAGCCAAACTCTGCTTCAAAACCCCTTAACTTGTCGATATTCGTTGCAAGGGCTTTAACACTCAGCCATTGACCTACGTCCAGCATCTGGTAGGCGATAAAGGCTGAAATTAACACGAGACCAAGCGCGACGACCGGAATGATGCCGCGATTTGATGTGTCGGCGATTATGGTGGTTCTCCCGCTTCCGTGTGTGCCGTATGCCTGTCCCCTGTATTAGCGATGTCTGCAGATAATAAGGTGAACTTGGTGTCACTTGCGTACGGTTAAATATGAGTCAAGGCAGGATTTTAGAGGACTTGAAGTAACAACGCCACCCCTATTGCGCTTGTGAAGGCGGTAAGCAGGAGCTCCTCCTAATGTATACGTATTTTGTCTGGCTGTGTGCGCTGAAGAGGGAGGCTTGGGGGAGTGCTTTCGCTGTGTTTACTCCAGTGTATTATGAATAAGGAAGTCTGCGGGCTGCTGCTCGACCATTTCATCAGGGGCAATAATTTGTATGTGATCTTTATTTATATCCATAAAGTCGGCAGATAAGATCATTTTTCTGCCTTCGATGTTGTAAACCTCTGCGGAGGTGACGGCTACGAAGGAACTTTCTGAGCGAATATAGTCGGTGAGGCGCACTCCGGGAACAATGTTGAGGTTACACTTAATTCGATAGTTGTCCGTAAGAATGACAACGCGTGCTTTGGCTGTATCCGATCCTGGTTTCATTTATGTGGCCTGTGTTGAATGTGATCGATATTTTTCGCAGTATTCCTAGTAGGTTGTTTAATCTCTACTGACTCGGATATATACGACGGCGTCTAAGGCGCTTACTTAAAGTTGCAAACCTACGCATTCGTTCAGTTCTTCCGAGTTTTAACGAGCTTTAACAGTCTATTAGTTATTAGTTTGTCGTTACGGCTCTGAAAATATTATAGATGGTACTGGCTACTCTGCCTGTTTTTGACGGGTTTGTTTGTCATGCTATGGGCGAGCTTGTTTTACGTTACACAAAGCATTGTATCGGTATATACTGGAGATGGTTTTTTTCGAGGAAATGGCTAGCTGAGGACAGTCCTGAAAATAATGATTTTCACGCAATGGCTACGTCAACGGTTAAAGCTCCGGCAAAACGGGCATACAGTGCATCGTGTACAAGTCTCCTTGCTCTTATTTTAAATCCACTGCCTTAGAGGCGCTTTTAATTTAACTGCCCAGTGGGACTCCACTGACTCGGATGCTACGACCATAAAATCAGGCTGAAAGTGTTCATTTATTACGTGTAAACTGCGCCTTGCTGCTTAACTTTCTCTTATATCTTGTGCCTTGTATCTGGCTCGGTTTAGCGAATTTTAACACCCTGTTAGGTTAACAGTTTTGATACTCGTTTTTGGCTACCAGTATTTGCCTTAATATATCTAGGCGTAAACGACTAATTTGCAGTAAAAATAACCGGTCTATCATGAAAAAAGAGCAAAACCCCATCTATAAGGTGATATTTTTAAACCAAGGTTCGGTTTATGAAATATATGTAAAACAGGTATACCAAAGTGAGCTTTACGGATTTATTGAAGTAGAGGAGTTCATTTTTGGTGAGCGAAGCCAAGTGGTGGTTGATCCGTCGGAAGAAAAGCTTAAGGCAGAGTTTGACGGTGTAACACGGAGTTTTATTCCAGTGGGCGCTATCATTCGAATTGACGAGGTCAATCAAGGAGGCGTGGCAAAGGTCGTTAACGGTGGAGGTAATGTCGCCCCTTTTCCCATTAATTTTTCCCCACCCCCTAAGTCCTGATTGCAGCATCCTTTAAATCGACCTTTACCCTGCCTTAATTTTGTTCCGCCACCGTTGACATACAAGGCATTGTTTACTATCAATAAAGGGTACGGGCGTATTCTGGCAGTTATACCCTTCATGATTTTATTGAACTAAAGCATGAAAAACAGCCTAAAAAATATATGGGTATTAGTGGAGAGCTTAAGGGCATCTCTAAAAATAGCGATTTTCACGTGAGAGTAAGAAGGCCCCGCACGGACGGCTGCATGGATGCAGGAGGTAGAGCAATGCAGGACGCAATTGCCGAGAGCCACAGTGTATAAGGCATACACGAAGATTCGAGTACGGAGCTGACGCAGCTATCGCGTGAAAAGTGCATTTTTAGAGGTGCCCTTAAGACTTGAATCTGCCAGACAGTGACCTGATGGAATACTGACTAAGCGGTGTGCAGCGTTAGAATCAGATCTGTAAGTCTTATTTTTACGTTTAAATTTGCTTTGTATCTGGTTCGACTCAGTGAGTTTCGATAAGCTGTTAAATAAGCGTCTTTTTGTCTGACTTTGAATTAAAAAAGCTCGGTAAGGTCACAACCTTATAGGTATCACAAGGAGAGGGGTGAAAATCGATGATTACACTAGCGGTTGATATTCTTGGTGAACAACATATTGTGGCGGTACTG
Source organism: Gammaproteobacteria bacterium (assembly GCA_019090565.1). Lineage (GTDB taxonomy): Bacteria > Pseudomonadota > Gammaproteobacteria > Pseudomonadales > UBA3067 > UBA3067. The sequence goes on along the minus strand of JAHRVS010000353.1, from coordinate 2,295 downwards.
TCAGGAGAACAGCACGAGGCACCTTCTCTGCGTTTGCGACCCCGCCAGCTAAGCGCGCTTTATGATGAGTACCTCCGGTTAGGTCGGACTTTAAGTGAATACGAAGCCTCCCGTTTAATTCGTATCGCTGAAATCGTGCACTAATAGATGGTTGAACGTTGCAGCGCCGAGCCTAATACAGAACAAGCTAGAACCATGCGAAATGCAAAAGCTGAACGGCTGTCCGTGTTTGTTCTGCTGCATGGTTTAAGGGCGTTAAGTTTGATTTTCTCAATAGACCGAAAGGCTTGTTGCGTTCGCGGAGAGCTCTTGGTGTTTTCGATATCACCACAGATAGTTGACTCAATGGCGCTTCCGTAGCCCAACAAGTATTGAGCCCCTCTTTATCACCTGAGCATCTCCCAGTTTTAACTAACGCTGTGCCCTTGTCCATTACAAAGCAACTGGGGTTTTCCCCTGCAGTCTACACTTTTTGAGGGTTCTGGTTTTTAGCTGGGGGCGGTGATTTTACATTCTTCTTTGTTAGTAGGTCTGTAGTTAAGAAAGTTTACGTCTTGTTAGTGTTACTTCTTCCTCGGGCATTTCGCTTAATTTAACGAGTTTTACCGGCTCGCTAGGCTTGCAATCACGTTTGTCATTATACATTTCAATGGCTTAGCTGGATTGAGTGGGTGCGATTTATTTCTGCTCCGATTCAATATGGCCTGGTTGTTTGATTGATTATTGAGCGCGGGCTGTAATGCCTTGTAACAAGGCGCTAACGCTTATTATCACAGGAGTAACGTGTTTGGCGTACGTGGTTGTTTTTTTAGAGCTACTCTTTTATAGGAGTTAGATTCCTACGCCTCGCAATTGAGGTTGCATACCCCTAGAAACGGCAGTTGGATCAAGGTCATTGAGCAGGTATTTCTATTATGAGTAAATTTTTTTACGGGTTTATTTTATCCGCATTTGTTCTAGTACCAGCTATAAGCATGGGCGCGGGTGAGTATGTGGGTGAGAGGAATTCATTTGGTCGATTTCATGGCCATGGGTCCTATGCCACGAGCCGTGGGAATTACGAAGGTAACTGGGTCGATGGTCGAAAGAGCGGGAAAGGGACTTATACGTGGAAAAACGGTGATAAGTACGTAGGTGAGTGGAAAAGCAATAAGCGAAATGGAAAGGGTGATATGTTTTATTCGAACGGCAATACATTTAAAGGTAATTGGCTAGCGAATAAAACACGTGGCGAAGGCGTCATGATGTACAAGAATAAGGATCGCTACAAAGGGATGTTTAAAGGTGGGCTTCCTGGTGGTGAGGGGAAAATGAGCTATGCCAACGGTGATCGCTATGTGGGCGCCTGGGTTCAGGGTTTACCGTCTGGAAAGGGTGTGTATCACCTGAAAAGTGGCGCTAAAGTTATTGCGCTCTGGAAAGCGGGGGATGTGGCGAAAGGTGTCGCAAAGTTTCGTTTTTCGAATGGAAAGGAATTTAACGGACCATTGAGAAAGTTATTGCCTAATGGAAAGGGTACTTGTGTAGAAAAAGGAAAGTCAAAATCGTGCCAGTATAAAAAAGGGCGGCTTGTGGTGGCGAAGGTAATCCCTAAGCCAGTTGTTGTGGTGAAGCCAAAACCGGTTAAAGTTGAACCTGCACCCATTGCTAAACCCGCCATTGTAAAGGTTGTTAAGCCAAAAGTATATGTGTCCGATAAGGTGGAGTTTTATTTGGAACATAACTGGGTGAACGGAGGGCGATTTGGGTCACTAACAAAAATCACTTGTAAGGTTGTCGAAGATGATCTGGATGATACCAAAGTGCTTCATATTAAGGCGACGTCAGGTGATATGAGTATCAATATGAAAGTGGCTGATTATCAGGGGGCTGGTGAATATGCGCTGCCTTTTTATAGCGCACGTGCAAAGTACCAAGCCTCTGGTGGCTACGCAACATCGGATGAAAAGCCAGGTGAGTTAATTGTGACACGCGATACTGGAACGTTAATTTCTGCAACATTTTCCTTTGAAAGCTATCCAAATGGAAGCGTTGGCATGGGGAAAATGAAGAAAATAAAGAGAGGAAAATTCACTGCTAAGCCAACTTTTGAATAAGCAGTTGCATTGAGTGGTTACCGAGCACCGCTACAAATAGTATTGATTTCTAAAAATTAAGCTGTAGAGGTGCTTCTATTTTTGAGGTCTTTTTTGTACTGAAATGGGTGAGGCTGTTAGTAATTAACGGTTATTGACCCTTTATCTAAAGCGTTAACCCCTCCTTTAAGAAAGTAATAGGATTTATAGCCCTGTTGTT
>JAHRVS010000352.1 GCA_019090565.1 Gammaproteobacteria bacterium | reverse complement strand
CTTGCCGCACTGGATAAGCTTGGGCATACCAACCATTGGAACGAGCCCCATGAAGCGGTCATTGACGTGGTGATCAAAGGCTTGAAAGAACTGGGTATCCTCAGTGGCGATTTCAGTGATTTACTGAAAGCCGAAGCCCATGCGCCTTTTTATATGCACCGAGCAGGGCATTGGCTTGGCATGGATGTGCACGATGTGGGTAAATACAAAATAGATGGCAAATGGCGTAACTTCGAAGCAGGCATGGTGTTAACCATTGAACCCGGCATCTACATCGCTAAAGACAACATGGATGTGGATAAAAAGTGGCGCGGCATTGGCATACGCATAGAGGATGACGTATTAGTGACTGAAGATGGCTACGAGGTGCTCACCGCGCAAGCGCCCAAAACAATTGAAGATATAGAAGCCCTGATGAAAAAAGCCACTGTCACACACTAATTTGCGGCTCACCCGGTAAACATAACGAGAAAAAAATGAAAAAATATGATGTGCTCATCGTCGGTGGTGGCATGGTGGGGGCGAGCTTAGCCTGTGCACTGGCGACTAAAACTGCGCTGAGCATTGGTGTGGTAGAAGCTAGAGAGCTGCCAAAAAAAAGCCCTGACGGCAAGCTGAGCCAACACTTCAACCCCTCTTATGATGAACGAAGTACGGCGCTATCGTTGGGGACCTGCCGTTACCTTGAAAATATTGGCCTTTGGGATGCCCTGCAAGAGCATGTGGAAGAAATTCACCATATTCATGTTTCAGAGCAAGGTAAGTTTGGTGTTACCTCGCTTGAACGAGAAGAAGAAGGCGTGGAGTTTCTTGGTGCCGTGGTGGAAAACGCCTGGCTGGGTGTGGTGCTGGGAGCGGCCATGGCTTCTCACTCTAAAATCAATTTGCATAGCCCGGCAACCGTCACCTCGCTGCAATGCCTGGAAGAAGGCTATTGCGTTAGCGTTGAAGAAAATGGCCATACGGAAGATATTCACTGCGCCTTGCTGGTGGTGGCCGATGGGGCAAATTCATCTTGCTGTAAAATGCTCTCTATTCCCCATGCCCAAGAAGATTACGACCAAGTGGCCCTGGTCACCAATTTAACCCCCAATATTCCTCACCAAAAAATGGCTTATGAGCGTTTTACTCGCACCGGCCCCATGGCCCTGCTGCCGCTGCGAGATGAGCGTCAGGCATTGGTGCTTACCTTGCCCAGCGACCAGCTCGAAGCCTACCAAGCGATGAACGATGAAGCGTTTATGGCGGCTGTTGACGAGGCAATGGGTGGGCGTTGTGGTGGTTTTTCTAAAGTTGGGCAACGCCTTAGTTACCCTTTGCGATTGATTCGTGCTGAGCAGCAAATTTTGCCCGGCTGCGTGGTGATCGGCAATGCCGCCCACAGCCTTCACCCCATCGCCGGACAAGGTTTTAACTTGTCGGTGCGTGATGTGGCAATTTTGACGGAAGAGCTCATCGTGGCTGTGGAGCAAAGGGTTTCGCTGGGAAAGTTTTCTGTATTGCAGCAATACCTGGAGCGGCGTGACCTTGATCAGCATGCCACTATTCAGTTTTCTGATAAGTTACAGAAAATATTTCTCTCCAAAGTGCCTGGCTTAAGCCTTGCCCGTTCAGCGGGATTAACGGTGTTGGATTTCTGGCCTACCGGTAAGCGGGCCTTGGCTCGACAAGCGATGGGCCTTATGGCTGGCGTCTCCAACGGGCAACACTGATACTAAGCAGGAGCTTACCTTGAGCACAGATTACGACATACTGATTAACGGTGGGGGCATGGTCGGCGCTACACTCGCTTGTGCCTTAGTGCAATCCCCTCATACCGCCAAATTACGCATTGGCATGATTGAAGGGCAACGCTTCGAGAAAAAAACTGATGCTGCATGGGAGCTGCGGGTAAGTGCCATCACCTGTGCCAGCCAACGTTTGTTTGAATCGTTGGGCGTATGGCCATTGATGAAGTCTCAGCGAGTTAGCCCCTTCGAAGCCATGGACGTATGGGACGCCGAAGGCACTGGTAATATTCAATTCTACGCCAAAGAAATGGGTGAGCCTTCATTGGGTCACATTGTTGAAAATTGCGTAGTGCAGCAAGCACTTTATGAGCGCCTAGATGACTTGGGGTTTAAAGGCTGGCTTTGCCCAGAAAAATTATTGGGTTGCGAAAAGACTAACGAAGGCTGGCAAGTCACCCTGGACAGCGGCGCAACCCTCACGACTCGATTATTAATCGGGGCCGATGGTGCACTTTCTAAAGTGCGTCAACTTGCTAACTTTAAAATGGACGCGCAGCCCTACGAGCAAAGCGGCGTCGTTGCCACCATTCATACAGAAAAGCCCAATGGCGCGGTGGCAAGGCAGCGCTTTCTTCACAGCGGCCCTCTTGCGCTGTTGCCTTTGTGTGGCACTGACGGTGACCGTCATCATTGCTCAATCGTTTGGTCATTGGACACCGCCTTGGCAGAAGAAAAAATGGCGCTGGATGATTTAGCCTTTGCTCAGGCTCTCAGCAATGCCTCAGAATTTCGTCTTGGCAAGATAGAAATGGTTGATAAGCGGACATGCTTCCCATTTTATGAACGCCACGTGGAATCCTATATAGTCGAAGGCGTTGCCCTGTGTGGTGATGCGGCCCATACCATACATCCTCTTGCTGGGCAGGGCGTTAACCTTGGGCTTATGGATGCAGCTGCATTGGCTGAAGAATTGCACCGGGCAGCAGGGAAAGGCCTCGATATTGCCAACTTTTCTGTACTGCGCCGCTATGCCCGCCGTCGCCGTGGTGCCAACACCCTGATGATGGAAGGTATGCAAGGCTTTAAAACCCTTTTCGGCTCAGATAATTTGCCACTACGCTGGGCACGCAATACAGGTATGTCGATCATGAATCAAGTACCACCGGTAAAAAACCGCATTATGCGTTACGCGATGGGCCTTGAAGGAGACATTCCAAAACTTGCCAGAGGGCATACGCTTTAGCTAATAATTTGTGGTATTGCAGGCCCGTGCATTGTGATGAGCCTATGGGTTCATCGGCCCCGTCTTTTTGATTTCTCAGTTAAGAAAATGCCTGTAAATGGGTGTCATGTGTGTTGAAACCTAAGACTAAAAGATTGGCTGTTTATTATTTGAACCGAAGTTTGAATCAAAGGTCGGCAAAATTTAGCAAGGGTAGGGAAATAGGGCCTAAATGATGGCTTGCTGTACAGCTTCAGTGATTTCCTGCAGTGCGGCATTGCTTAGGTCGGGGTTAAGCAGTTGTTCCCGGTGCTGGGTTAGCAGCTGAGTGATTCGCTCTGATTGTTCATACCGCGTACTATCTTGTAATGCGACCAAGTCGCTGACATCCTCCATTGTTACGGATGCTTGCAACCATTTTTTTTCAGCCAACCGATAGAGGCCGAACCCGCCTAGTGCCAAAGTGCCAAAGTGCCAATGGAGACGAGAATGCCTGTTAATGATCCGACGGTGGCAACGGCAAATAAGACAATGAGAAAGTAAGTGGTCTTTTCTCGAGTGCTTAAATGATGAATCTCTAGAAGCTGATGGGAAATCGAGAGGATCTTAACCCGCTTGTCGTTTGTGCTTGTGTTGGGTACCGATTGAATTGGTGCTTTTATTATTTTCATAACGCGATTGATCAATGATGAGTGGTTCTCAATATTAGCATTAACCCCAGCAATGGGTTATGGCGCTGTCGCTCGCATCGCTCGCGCCTTTTTTTCCTGTGCTATCGATCCATAACTTTGGGCAGCTGTCATTGGCTTGGGGGCCGGGAGATATGGCTGTTGCCCAAATTACAAAAAACCTACTGGTGGTTTTTTCGTCGTCAATACTAAGCGTGTAAAACTTGGTGCTGCTATCTAGCGGCGCTTTGTCAGGAAAAATATTACTTGCGGTTGAGCCCAGGGTGGCGACAGAATAATCCATTGAGTTGGTATAAGACTCCTCCATTGCTTGCGCTAAAGCAGTGAGGGTTGCCTTTGCATCACCCCGGCGGGTTTTCATCACTTGCGTTTGGTAGG
>JAHRVS010000351.1 GCA_019090565.1 Gammaproteobacteria bacterium | reverse complement strand
ATGCCCGTTTTGATGAAAACTTGCGTTTTTATTACCAGCAAAAAATATCAAACTCTGTTAACAGTGAGCAGGATATTGTTCCTCTAGTATTATCCCAGCTGGGCGAAAATAATGATATTGATCAGCTTTGGATAAAGCTCACTCTCGATAACCGTTATTACATCACCGTCGGCAAACAGCCCACCAAACTCGGAGCCGGCTTTGTTTGGCAACCCACCGACTTTATTAACATAGACCGCTACAACCCTCTCGATTTAAGCGACCAACGCCTCGGCGTAAATTTACTGAAACTGCAAATCCCCTTGCCTGACAACAATCTGAATATTTCCCTTATTGCTCAGTTAGATGATGCCCGCACCCTAAAAGAAATTGGCACGTTGGTGCGCGTAGAATACCTGTATCGATCTGGCGAATACGCCTTCACTGCGAAAAATGCCAAAGATAGCCAGCTACGTATTGGCCTAGATGCCTCAATAGGGGGTAAATATTTTGACTGGTTAGTATCGACCTCATTCATTCACAATGACCCCACACCATTTGTTATTGAAGTCATCGACCCCAGCGAAATCACCTTTTCATCACCCCTTAATCCCGCCTCCACCTTCGACCGCTCAGACCGCTGGTTTAATCAGTTTTCAACTGGGCTACTGTTCTCTCATAGCATTATTGACACTAAAAACTTAATCATCAATGCCGAATATTTCTATAACGGTGCAGGATACATGCGCCGGGATATCATGCCTTTTATTATTGTAAACAGCTTCATCCCAGGCAGCCTTACAAATTTCAACCCCCTCTACTTCGGAAAAGAGTATGCGGCACTGGGAGCCACTATAAGTGGACTGGGCGCCGATACCGACAAAACAGTCGCCATGCTTGCCATCTCCAACTTGGATGATCAAACCGGGGTGGTGCAGTTTGTTTATCGTTCGAAGCCCTTTAAGGATCTTAGTTTTTCTTCTTCAATCGGGTGGTTCCTCGGTAATACCGGGGTATTCAGACCCAGTCTCGGCGAAACCAACGTTCCCTTTACTGATGGTCTGCTTATCTTGCCCCCCCGCTTTAATGCCAGCGCACAACTAAGCCTATCGTTTTAGCGCTCATAAAAAACACCCTTTTTAAAAGCTTCACTATGAGAGTTGCACCACGGGTAAGCGAACAGCAATGCATAAGGCATGCATGAGGATTCAAGTACGAAGTTAACTCCCTGAGTCAGACTAGCTGTCGCATGGAAAGCACATTTTTAAAGATACCCTTAAAACCGGTAGAGCATTATTGTGTACGATAAGCCTACGTCCCAATTTAATCCCTCCTTTAGTGATTTTTGATATTTGGTTTTTTTATGGGGCCAACTTGGGTAGCATGCCGCTGCTGCATTTGCCATCAGCTTAGGCCTTATCATTGACGACACCACTCATATAGTGGTGAAGTATATTGATGGCCGTAAAGCAGGGCTGTCTCTCAGGCGTCGCCGTCAACGACGCTCTAAGTAGTTCAGCTATGGCGCTGACCATGACCACGCTCATATTCGGCGTGGGTTTTCTGGTGAATAATCTCGCTGACTTCCTGCCCCTGACCAAACAAGGTAATGCGCTCTGCGCCATATTTTTCTTGGCCTTGATTTTGGATCTCTTTGTATTACCCAGCCTACTAATCTTTTTTGATGGGCAACAGAGCATCACGGCAAGATATTGCGGCCTAGCAGGTTGGTACAATTCGCTGAGTGAGGTAGAGGCCGAAGCGGGGGGGGGTAAGCGAAAAAACACAGCGTGGACGCATGCTTTCGCATAGCCTGTTAAGCGCAGGTCAAAATCTTAGTGTTTTTTTAACCTTGCAGCAGAAAAAACAACACCTAAATTCAAATACGAATATCGCCTACTTCTCTTAACCGAGAGTAGGCCTAACAGGCTAAAATGATACTGTTTTTATTTAGGGCTAAAGGGTGTTTCTAAAGTTCGACCAAAAGCTTCACGCTTTCATTGACTGAACCCATATCTACGTATCCAATGGCATTCGGATGCGCCGATACCCACTTCACTATGGCCGAACTTGAATCAAGCTCAGGCGGCGGCATTCCTTTCGCCGTAAAAATCAACCGAGACCAATACGCTTTAGAACGTGATGGGTCCTTGCCCAAAACATCTTCGTCGAATACAACCCTTATGGCTTGTGAGCTATTCTGCGCAACAGCTGAAAGCTTAACTCCCTGAATAGACTTCTTTTTATCAAGAAACAAACGTTTCACTTCGTCAAGCGATGCACTTTCCAGTTTTGAGCTGGGGTGAATGACAACAGCAATATTACCTGCATAGGCTTGTGCGCTGCATAAGACACCCGCCATAATGGCCAGCCGAAAAATATTTTGTAGCTTCATTGAATACCGTCTCCTTAATCATCTGTTAATTAAAGCACACCCTGAAAGCATTGCATCAAAATCATTAACACCGTCCTGCAGCGGCGCCAGATCGCGCCTACGCTCCCAAAGAAGCACCCATGTTTACCCAAAAGGTTTTCTCTACGCCCCCTCCTTATCCGCCACAAATAAACGCCACTTAGTTACATATAGTCATAAGAACCACCCCCACCCGTACACCGATATTTACGCGCAGTAACTCACCGGCTTAACTCACCGGCTT
>JAHRVS010000350.1 GCA_019090565.1 Gammaproteobacteria bacterium | reverse complement strand
TACTTCGACCTGTTCTGGGGGTTGAAACGACGACCGATCAATGGACGCGATGGAATAAAATTCAGGGTGTAGTGATTATGCGTGTGCAGAACGGACGTCCGGCACACAAGGCGGGTTTGAGAGGGCTTAGCCGTGGCCGGCATGGTGAATTACTTTTGGGTGATGTCATTTTGGCATTTGATGAACAAACGGTTTCTAACAATGATGAACTGCTCACTATGCTGGAAAATCAGCAACCAGGTGATACGGTTCGTATTTTGGTTAAGAGGGGCGATACTGAGCGTACGGTAAAAGTAAAATTAGCTGCGCCGGCTCGGAGTTAACAAGAGTGAGCGCAGCGTCATCGACAGCAGGCAAAAACCGGCGGTCCAAAACAGGGAGTAGCATTGTGCCTCCGGCTCTTTTATTATGCATGGGTGATTGATGCAGGCTTTTAATAGCCTGTTAGGACCTAAAGTTTGCTATATGGACATAATTCAAGGGCGCAGCTTCCTCAGCCCCAAAGAGAATAGGTAATAGATAGTAATGATTATAAAACCCAAAATTAAAGGCTTTGTATGCACCACTTCCCACCCAACTGGTTGCGAAGCTCATGTTAATGAGCAGATAAGCTATGTACAGGAAAATGGTTCGATTAGCGACGGCCCCAAGAAAGTCTTAGTCATTGGCGCTTCTACTGGTTATGGCCTGGCTTCACGAATCAGTGCGGCATTCGCCAGCGATGCCGCAACACTGGGTATATTTTTTGAGAAAGAAGCCTCTGCTAAGCGCCCAGCTAGCGCAGGATGGTACAACACCGCCGCATTCACCAAAGCGGCAGAGGCAAAAGGGCTTTACGCAAAAAACATCAACGGCGATGCCTTCGCTGCGGACATTAAGGAAAAGACCATTGCCACCATTAAGGCAGACCTCGGTCAGGTTGATATGGTTGTCTACAGTTTGGCTGCACCGCGCAGAACTGATCCAGTAACGGGAGAAGTGTACAAGTCAACGCTCAAGGCTGTGGGTGAGTCTTATTCTGGCACCACTTTAGATACTGACCGAAAAGTGATTAAAGAAGTGACTTTGGAAAGTGCTTCTCAGGAAGAAATCGATAACACCATTAAAGTGATGGGTGGCGAAGATTGGGAGCTATGGATGGATGCCCTCGTAGAGGCTGATGTCTTAGCGACGGGTTGCAAGACAGTTGCTTATACCTATATAGGTGAGAAACTCACCTGGCCTATCTATAAAGACGCCACGATTGGCCGAGCGAAAGAAAACCTCGATCAAACGGCGGCAGAGCTCAGTAAGAAACTATCCACTATCGATGGCACCGCCAACGTGTGCGTCTTAAAGGCAGTCGTAACGCAGGCTAGCTCAGCGATTCCTCTTATGCCTTTGTATCTTTCATTGCTATTTCGGGTGATGAAGGAAAAAGGTGGTCACGAAGGGTGTATTGAGCAGGTAGATGGCTTGTTTCGTAGCAAGCTCTACGGCGCAGATAACACAGAGTTGGATGATAGAAACCGATACCGGATGGATGGCCCTGAACTAAGGGAAGAGGTTCAATCTGAGGTCGCTGCACTGTGGGGGCAATGTACCACTGAAAATGTCGACACACTGACTGACTTTGTTGGATACCAAGAAGAGTTTCTTAAGTTGTTTGGGTTTGGCATGGGAGGCGTTGATTACGACGCCGATGTTAATGCGGACGTCGCGATTAATAACTTAATTTAGAGCTCACAGCTGGCGCATGAATACCAGAAAATCTTCAGGTATTCATGCGCCAGGGGTGAACGACTTCAACTTCTAACAGGCTGTTGGAATTCTACTAAGTAGGTCTTCTAGGTACGCCTAGTAGCGATAAAACCAAGCTCAAAAAAACTTAAAGCGTTTCAGGGGCAAATTTTTGCTCGTTGATATTTGTAAACGCCGTTTATTGATTCAATTTTTTTCGTATTTTGCTCTACCCAGAGAATTTCAACAGCCGACTAAAAAACGTTTCTTATTGCGCTAATTATGTAGCCATTATCAACAGCGTTGCTGTTGATAATGGCTTGTTTTGGAAGCACCTCGGGGCAGAGAGTCAATGCATCATTTTTTTTGGAGCGACAGATTCTTCTAGGTTAACTTGGGCAACCTTTTCGCTGTATTCATCGACACTACGTAAATGCATATTCACTTTCTCCTTGAGCCTAACCAAGGTGTCACACATTACTTCAATTGTTTGCTCAACTTGGTCCAAAGCCAGTAATATATCTTCAGATTCCTTCGAACTTGCTCTATTACCTTCCATTGCGTCTTCTCCGTGATGCTTTTATTCGATGCCTTTTCTTTGGTGTCTTTCTTCTATGCATTCTGCTTGGTGCTGGATGTTGAAAGTTTTGCTATATCGCGAACACGGACATCAATGTATATCTGAAATATGAAACGCGCAAACCAGCCCCTGTGGGTAAGTTGTGGGTAAAATGTGTGTGCGCTGTCAGTAAGGGGTGAGTTAAACGTGATTAAAGGTCAATTTTGGCTATAAAAACAATGGAATAGCCGAGCCTACTAAAAATAATTACCTTTATTTTTAGAGGTTTAGCGGGGGTGGCTTGAGGTTGTTTTAACGCGATACGATTGTCGCTTACAAAAAACAATGAAGATCAAGCTGGCTAATTTTTTTTTATGTCCTAAAATCTGTGTAACCTGCGTTGAGCGGGGTTGTTTTTTGATCGTTCTAAATGCTGGCTATCCAGTGTAAAAATTGGTTATTTGCGCCATTATTGCGCATTAAAACAGAAAATAAGTGTTATTCAGTTAATAAATGTGATGCGCATCACATTTATTCTGCTTTATAATCTGGTCGCGGATATTTGAAGTACCCCAAAAAGAATGAGGGATTATTTTATGGAAAAAGTAAAGGTTGATGAAATAATGAAGCAACTTTCTGGCAAGCTGGAAGAAAGAAAGGTGTCTGATAGACGAGGCGCTAGCAATGCCGATACCTTTGAAGATACAGACAATCGAAGAAAAAGTAATGACCGGCGGGATAAAGCCGAAACGAAATAGGGCCTAGATCGCGTCAGCGCGAAGCGTTCACCTTTCGTTCTTTTAACTAAAGACTGTTTAACATCGGCTCCCGCCAATTCTGAGCGGGGGTTAGTTAAGCCTCTAATAGTAATAAAAATTCTTTTGCAGCATTTGATAGAGTTCGTTGCCCATACTGTACGGTACCGAGTTGCCGCTGGATATCTACGTTGCTTATTATAAGTGGATACATAGTAGAATCCTGCTGAACCATTGTATTGGGTAGCACGCTCCAACCAAGGCCTATGCGGGTTAACATGCGAATTGTTTCTAGGTTGTTGGTGGAAAGTTC
>JAHRVS010000349.1 GCA_019090565.1 Gammaproteobacteria bacterium | reverse complement strand
TGTTCAGACAAAGGGCGGCTCTCGCCTGGCGCCAAGTTTTCGTCGAGTTCCAGTGACCCAATTCCACTGCGATGCAGACTAACAACCCGGTTCTGAAAACGCCCAAACATACGCTTAATTTGGTGGTAGCGGCCTTCTCTTAAAAGCACCTCTGCTTCAAACGGGCTGATGATTTTCAGTGTTGCGGGCCGGGTGGTGATGCCTTCGTAGTCAAAGTACATGCCCTCGGCAAAGGCCGATACGTGGTCCTGGCTGAGGGGTTTTTCCACGGTGACGCGGTAACGCTTTTGAATGCCACTCTCAGGGGAGGCAAGAAAACGCGACCACTGGCCGTCGTTAGTCAGCAATAGCAGGCCCGATGAATTGAAGTCGAGGCGCCCTGCAATATGAATGTCGGGGTAGATATCGTCAGGGAGTAGCTCCACTACGGTGGGGTGTGTTGCATCTTTGGTTGCGCTCACCGTGCCGGGTGGCTTATGAAGCATGAGGTAGTAGGCGGTGTTGTCTTGCAGTATTTGATCAGCAAGCATGACATGGGTGAATGGATTAATGACCTGCTTGCCATCGCGGGTCACTTCATGGTTTAACTGTACTTTTCCTTGCGCCAGCAGTCTTTGCACCTCACGTTGGGGAATGTTGGCCTGCTTGCTGATAAACCGATCGAGGCGCGCGCGTTTTGATGTCATATCTAGGGGCTGCGGTAGTTAGAAGTGCGCAGCAGGCGCTACCACATCAAGTCATCGGGAATTTGGTAATCGGCGTAGGGGTCATCGCTATCAAGCTGCACTTTGTCACCGCTATTGAGCACCACGAGGAGCTCCGCATCACGTTGGGCGAGTTTTTCAGCGACCTTTTTGGGTATCAGTGCATAATCTTCATTTTGCCGCACGATCGCTACAATGCCGTTAATTAACTGGGCTTGTAGTTCTGTATTGACATAGATTTTCTTTACAGTTTTGCCGTCGCTAAACTGGTAGCTGATATCACCCTTTGCTTCTATTTTATTGCTTTGAATAAGCTGGTTTATCTGAGTAAGCACTTCTTTTTGCGCTATTTTCTCATTTCTTTTCTGGTTAAGTGCTTTGTCGCGGTCGAGCTTTTCTTGTTGGGTTTGTTGCGCCAGTTTAGCGGCCTCATTGAGCCCTGGCGCTTTGATTCTTTTGGCATGCTTCTTGGCCTTGTCGAGAGATTTGGCCTTTTTTTTATCCACCAAGCCTGCCTGCATCAACTGTTCTTGTAAAGATTTTGCCACCGAGTTGCTCCTTCTTGTTACCGTGCGCGTGTAGTGTCTTACATTGTATTGCGAATAGAGTACAGACACCATAAGAGAAGGCATTGCCCCCAGTATTGAAGCAAATTTAGTATGCCTTTGACTCTTTGGTTTGCGTAGCGCGTTGCGGTGCCGCGCGATCCTGTAGCCGATTCAGGTGAGCGTGAAGACTGTCCTACGGGAGTGCTTGCTTGAAGTCGATGACCCACATTAGTGTGTGGCCCAACAATACGCCACGTCCTGAAAGTGTCCCCCAAGTATAAAGTCCTCGCCGCCCAGACCTTCGCTAAAGGTGTTGTTAGGATGCGTAATATTTTATGCCTATTATCGTGGTCGCACTTTAAGTCGTATTATCGAACGTTTATGTAAAACAGGTTTAGAGTATATTGCCTTGGCAGCTGGCACGCTTTTTTCTTCTGAGCAATTTAAGGAGAGAAAAACAAACTGCGCTCAAAGCAAGTGGATCGGGTAGAGCCCATGGAATGGCTTAGAGGGGAGGGCAGCTTCGAAGAAGCAGCATGGTTAGACTTTTGTTCGCTTGTGACATGATTCTTGCCGGTTGTCTTCCAAAGACAGTGGTAATGTTTGTTTTTCAAATTTATATTCGGAGTGACTCCACGACTTGTTAGTTTGACCGACATTTTTTAAATTTGAAGTTCTTACGACAATATGGATTCCCTTGATGTGTCTTCTGGAAAGAGCCCGCAAGGCTCTTTAAGGGTAAGCATAACAGAGCTGAGGCAAGCATGAGGCGAGCCGATTTATCGGGTAAGAAATGCGCATGTTAAGTGAAGTGGACTCATTTTATATTAGTAAAATAATTTATAATCATAAGAAGAATTTAATATGCCTATTTTAATAAAAAAAACGATTACCAAAACTCTATTGCTCAGTTTAATGCTTTTTTCAAGCTATGCTTTAGCGAATACCTTGAGTGCAGAACGCTATCGCCATGTTGCGACGCTGACAGTCAAAGACCTGCCGACTTTAAATAAAAAACCAATTTCCAATCTTTCGGTACAAGCAATTATTGATGGAGAGTTGCAGCCTATCCCCTTTCAGATAGATGAAATGAATGAAAAAAGTAACTTTTATTATGAGGGAAAAGAAGCGCCTATTCTTGGTGAGGCTGGGTTGCTGGATGAAAAAGATGAGCTGGTATTTATGTATCATGATGCGGGTGTAAAGATTTCAGGGCAACAACCCGAGTCCGGAAAAACCTTGTTAGAAATAAAATTTGAAGAATATGGGGGAGCCCGTTATGCCTATATTATTGAAGGCAGCGAGGATAGAAGCCAAAAAAAATACGTAGATTACAACGTAAAAACAGGGCTAATTAAAACTGATTTTTACACATTGGAAATTGATCCTGATAATTTATTAAATTGGAAAAACCATACTTATAAAAACTTCAAAGAAGAAAATAAAAACCTTATTGATACATTAAAAATACGAATCTCGGGAGGGCTTTTCACGCCTTGGGCAAAAGTTAGTCTTAATAATGATAATCTAAAACCTGAAATCATTGGTATTAAACATGGCCCCGTGCGCACGATTGTGAAAATGGATACCGAGGTGAAATTGGGTGGTATATCTGTCCCTATGGTTAACTTGATGCTGCACTACTATTTTAACGAACAACATGTTAATGCACCTGTTTTAGCGGGCATACCAGCTCTAGGTATGCTCTTGAAAGTGCTTAAAGAGCCCGCCATTTCGGTCTCGCTTGATTTTAACAAGCTAGAGGGCTCTTTGGTTACCACTGCAAAGGGGCCAAAGGAGGCGGCTGTTGTTGATGGTAAAATGTCGAAACTAGAAGAACAATTTGCTATTGATGGAATCACGGGCGATATGAGTGATTTGTCATCTATCAAACTCGAAAATAATTTCCTTCATATGGATACACAAAAAGGTTATGAGGTGCTCGCTCTCCTTGATATATTCCCCGAATCGTTGGAAGGAAGTGCCCCAGGATTGATTAAGCGCAGCCTCTCTGTTTTTGGTGATGAACTAGGTGTGCTATATAACGATGACAAAAATCATTATGACAAACCTGAGCAGTTTCCAGGTGCCTATCCAGAGGCAGGCTATCTTATTGGCCTAGCATCTTCTGAACTGGATGATATGGAGCTGACTGGGAGGGTGGAAATTCGGTTTGCTATTAAGTTATTTTTTATTGATGATGTTGGTGAGGGTGGCCCAGCGGAGTTTGAATACCAGGTTCGTAATCCACCGCAACTTAGTTATACGATAATGGATAAAAATAAAGTAACGGATTTAGGCGGATTCAAGTCCGAAGCGCATAATAATTTTAGCTCTCAATAGAGCCATGTGTACAGCCATTAATTTGGCTTGAGCCCTAGTCATGATTTCGTATATTACGCGGAAAACTTTAAGGCACCTCTAAAATGCACTTTTCACGCGATAGCTGCGTCACCGGTAAAGGTTCCTGCAAAATCGGCATGCAGCACATCGTGTGCAAAGCTCTGTACTCGAATCCTCGTGTATGCCTTATACATTGCGGCTCTTGGCA
>JAHRVS010000348.1 GCA_019090565.1 Gammaproteobacteria bacterium | reverse complement strand
TCCACGCTGACAGACTTAACTACGCCGTTGTAGGCACACCCAACCGGCTTGAATACGACCAAGGTTTTTTCGTGAAAAATGGAGATGGCTCTGCAGACATCAAGCTCATTGCTCACCTCTATAAAACCCAAGTGTATGCCTTGGCAAGGCATTTCAAGTTACCCGATATTATTTGTAACGCCATCCCTAGTACCGACACCTACAGTCTTGAACAGGGGCAAGATGAATTTTATTTTTCACTGCCTTATCAGGAAATGGATGTCGCCTTATGGTGCTATAGCACTGCCAAGCCCGTCGAAGTATTGGCCGAATACCTTGAAATTGACATAGAGCATGCCAGTTATATCTACAAAGATATTGAAAACAAACGCAAAGCCACCCGCTACCTTCATCTTCGGCCCGTGCTAATAGAAGATGTAAACATCGACCTACCCTGAAACAAGGAGGGTGCACAGTAGTGAGTACGCATATTGAGCCTGACTTCAAGCCTATAAATAGCCAGGCCCATTCATTTTTATCTCCTCCGCTTCTACCGAGACTGTGTCGACTTGTAACACCTAGCTAAAGCCCCCCTCTTACGCCCATTCTTTGCCTATATTATATACAGGCATGTGACATTACCTTTAACTGGGAGGTAGTGATTTCTGAGGAATGGGGTATGGCGAAAAGCACCAAGTACGATGCAGAATCATTCTGGAACAAGCGGTATGAGCTGTTTGATATTACGACGTCCGGACACATCGACCTTCCGCTGGAATTTAACCGATGGATGTACAAACTCAAATTAAAGAAAGTCAGGCAAGCGGCTGAGCGATATATTGGAAAATGGAATATCAGCAAGGCATCTGTCGTAGATTTGGGTTGCGGCACAGGCGTATACGTAGAACAATGGCAAGCACTGAAGGTCGAGAAATTAGTGGGTGTCGATATCTCCAGTAAAGCAGTAAAGAACCTCCAAAAAAGACACCCCAAATACCAGTTTTACTGTGAAAGTATCGCAAGTAACACGGGCTCAGGAATCCCTCAGCAAGGGTCTTACGATATTGTGACCGCCATTGGGGTGCTGGTTCATATTATTGATGACCAAGAGTTTAAAGCCGCACTGAAGAACATAGCAAAACTTGTCAAACCAGATGGAGTGATATTGTTAGCAGAGTACCTCTGCCGTGATGAAACGCAAGAGTTTTCCTACATGAAAATTCGTAATATTGCATGGTATAAAGATGCGCTCACTGAAGCGGGTTTGGAGCTGGTTGAGCAGCGGCCTCTGTATTTTTTGATGGGTCGGCCCTATGACACGCCTTCCGCTCCAATGCGCTATATTTTGCCCCCTATATTCAATTTTACAAGGAGATTAGCGCATCGATTCCCAAAGCTCACTGGCGGCGTTCTCTACTTTACTGACCTCATCATTACCTCCATGTTAACAGATGGGCCTTCTGAAGAGCTCCTCGTATGCCGGAAAAAATAGCGTTTCATGTCAAATGAAAATTTGTTTAAAAATATCGACCCAGGCTATAGGGTATCTCTAAAAATAGTGGCTTTCATGTGAGAAGAAGGAAGCCCAGCAGGTCGAACCGCAGTGTACAAAGCAACCACCGGGGTTCGAGTACAAAGTTGGCGTAGCTATCGCCTAACAAGCGCATTTGTAGAGATGCCCTTTAGAATAACCTCGTGGCAAACTAGGGCGCGGAGGCATACCAACCCGTCTCACTAAAGTGCCGCGTTAAAAACCCTCTCAACAAAACTTGCCTATTTTTTTAATTTGTTAAGCAAAGAGTTCATGCCAAATAAATCTGATGAAACCGTCCAATTAAAAAACCAGCTAAACAGCCTAAAAGATAAAAAAGGGCTGATTTCTCGAACTATTGGGGAGAAAAAACGGGCATCACAAGATGCTGAGGTTGAATTAGCCTCCATGCGGGAAATCTCACTCAAAATCACATCACTAAATCACCAGCTCAAAGCACTCCGTAAGAAGGATGAGAGCCGTGATGAACCAGCTATAATTCCGCCTTTCCCTGGTCATTTCTGTGATAGTAGTGAACCACCCCATAACAGCTACTCTATCGATACTCTGAGGATTCGAGAGGCAAACGCTTCTGATTCCATCGCGTGGGACCAGTACGCAGAAACGCATGCAAGAGGTGGCCTGTACCACCGCTATGCGTTCAAACCTATCATTGAAATGAGCTTCAAGCATAAAGCACACTACCTGATTTGTGTTAATCCCACAGGAAAAATAGTAGGCCTTATGCCGTTGGTTCATACAAAAAGTAAGCTTTTCGGAAACTACCTGACGTCTATCCCCTATTTTAACTACAGCGGCCCCATTTCAGATCACCCTAGTATCGACACGCTATTAATTGCCCATGCACAAAAGGCGATGTGCGCACAGAGTGCCAGCCATATAGAAATAAGGGACACGCAGCCAAGAGAAGACCTACCGGTAAAACTTGATAAATCTAGCCTTGTTTTGGCCCTGCCTGACAAAAAAGAAACGCTTTGGGCGGCAATCGGTACCAAAGTGAGAGCTCAGATCAAGAAAGGCCTTAGCAATGAGTTTGAATTTAGAACCGGCGGTGAATCCCTTCTAGATGACTTCTATCACGTATATAGCATCAACATGCGAAGTCTTGGCACCCCCGTTTACGGCAAGAGCTTTTTCAGAAACATTATTCGACATTCTGACGTTAAACCAACGATAGCAATCTTATACCACCAAGGGCACGCCGTATCTTGCGGGTTTTTAATGGGCTACAAGTGTACGCTTGAAATCCCCTGGGCATCAACATTGCGTCAAGCCAACTCACTCAATGCAAACATGGTGCTCTATTGGAATATTCTTAGCTACGCGATTGCGAATGGTTACCAATTTTTCGATTTTGGAAGATCAAGCAGTGATGCGGGGACTTATCGATTCAAGCTACAGTGGGGGGCCAAACCTACTCAGCTATACTGGCATTACTGCCTTCAAGCTAATGAAGCACTGCCACAATTAAACCCCAACAACCCTAAATACAGGCTTGCGATCAATGTATGGAAAAAATTACCTCTATCAATTACAACGACTTTAGGGCCAATGTTAGCAAAAAACCTGCCTTAAATTTACATGCCTAACGCAGACAAACAAATATGCTAATTTCAAAACCTTCTCATAAACAAAAGGCCATTACTTTAGGTCTTTTTATAACATTTTCTTTTGTGTTTTTTGAGACCTTTTCAAACACCTTTGAGCTATGGACAAACTATGGCCGAGGCTATTCCCACGGCCTACTATTACTGCTGATCAGCATCTACTTAGCCCAAGATAGTTATAAAAATACAACTCAGCCTACACTTTCTCCCTCTCCCTCTTATTACCTTCTAGTTCCGACGTTTTTTCTAGGTATCGCATGGTCACTCGCAGCACTTATCGGCTTAGGAATCATGCAGCAATTACTTCTCCCGCTTATTTTTCTAACGAGCACTGCTGCTTTATTTGGAGTACAGAAGACAAAATTCCTCCGCTTTCCCGCACTCTTTATCTACCTTGGACTCCCATTTTGGGATCTGACCAACCCATTCTTACAGATGTTAACCGTAAAAGCCGTCCAGCTAATGATCAACAAGACCGGCCTAACCGCTC
>JAHRVS010000347.1 GCA_019090565.1 Gammaproteobacteria bacterium | reverse complement strand
CGCGCTGCTCGGCCAAATAAGCCTGGGCTTCTTTATCCAGCACGCTCAAGCGTTTTTCATTGATGAGCATGGTTTGAAGCTTCAGCCATTCGGTCCATGCGGCTTGGGAGGTTGATTTAAAAATTTCCTCGCCACGAGGGCCAGGGAACGGTGCGCGAGCCATTCCTTCGAGTTCTTTGTCGTATTTTTGGCAATGTACGGTATTTGTCATGGCTTGGCGTGCTCTATTGGGTTTGTTGCTGGATGAGGATCTTTTTGACGGGGGACGAAAGCCCCAGCTGATCAAGCTGGCTTAGTTTAACCCATCTGTGCGGGTGGGTCTGCTCGCTAACACGAGGCTTGCCTTTCACTCTAAGCGTGACGGGTTGAATAGTCAGGTGGAAGTGACTAAAAGTATGGCGAAATGGTGGTAGTTTCGTGGTTTCGGATACATTAAACCGCCAGTTTTCTAAGCAACGGGCTTCTGGGCACTCTTCAAACTCGATTTGCGGGAGGCTCCATAGGCCGCCCCATAAGCCGCTGTTCGGGCGCTTTTCTAAAAAAATTTCTTTTTTAGTATTGCTGATCACCAACATCTGACAGTGCCGAACGGGCAATGTTTTTTTCGGTTTGCGATGGGGTAATTCGTCAACGCGGCCTTTGGCAAGTGCTCGACAGCGGCTATTGAGTGGGCATTGTTCGCACTGGGGCTTGCTCCGGGAGCAGAGCGTTGCGCCGATATCCATCATGGCTTGGTTATACTGCCGGCACTTTGTTGTTGGGGTGCAGCGCTGGCTCAGTGACCACAGCTGATTTTCTATTTCTCGCTTTCCTGACCAACCTTCAATTTCATGGCTGCGAATCAGCACGCGCTTTACATTGCCATCGAGTATGGCGGCGCTTTTTCTCATCGATAGGGATTGGATGGCACCGGCGGTAGAGCGACCGATACCAGGCAGGGCGACGAGCCCTTCTGTATCGCGAGGGAATTCGCCCTTGTGGTTTTGAGTAATGATATGGGCTGTTTTATGGATATTGCGAGCACGGGCGTAGTAACCCAGTCCACTCCATAGCGACAAGACGTCGTCAATGGGGGCCTCGGCTAAGCTCTGTATATCAGGAAATCGCTGGGTAAACCGTTCAAAATAGGGAATAACGGTTTTGACCTGGGTCTGTTGCAACATGATTTCAGACAGCCACACTCGATAAGGGCTGCGCTCTTTTTGCCAGGGCAGGTGCTTGCGGCCGTGTTTTTCGTACCACTGGACAACGGACTGCTGAAACCAGTTGGGGTCTATAGCTGGCGTCGGCTTGCCCACGATCACAGCTCCTCTAAGTCGCAGCCCCATTGCTGGCGATTTGGGTCCAGTTGCTCTGAATGGGTGCTAAACCCATTTGCTTGTAGAAACGCTTGGTTCTCTTGGTCGTTGTTATCAATGATGCAGCTGAGGGTGACGGCACTACGGGCTGCTTCATAGCGTTTCATTTCGTCGAGCAGGGTGCTGCCTACGCCGCGGCGCCGGGTGGCATCTCTGACGCACAAAAAATCAAAGCTGGTGAGGCCTTCGTTAGCGAGGGTTAATGCCCCTGCGACCAACTTGCCATTAAAGATACCACTATAAAAGCGGTAGTCTGGCGATGCTAGCAGGGTGTTCAGCGTGTCGATGGCGGAGTCATTTAGGCTGGGGAAGCGTGATTCATTGTGATAAAGCTTAGCGAGGTCGCCACTGAATTTATCTTCTAGGTGCTGATGAAAGCTGACAATTAAAGGCATAAGAACTCTGTGTGGGTGTTGGGGTGACATGTAGGCGTAACAGGCCATTGACGCTTGATTGACTTGATTCAAAAAGTATCAACAGATTGTTAAATGGCTACTGCATTGTAAGAAATGTGGAGGACGATGACTATATCTGTCTTAGGGTGGGCATCGATAGGGGGGAACGTTTATAATGAGAGCTTGGATGACGAAACTAATATTTACTCATAGGCATGAGGGCAGCATGACGGTAGAACGGCAAGCATCTGTAGAGCGTAATACGCTTGAGACTCAAATAAAAGTGGATATAAACCTAGATGGAACCGGCAAGGCAGAATTTGATACGGGCGTACCGTTTCTAGAGCACATGCTGGATCAGATAGCGCGCCACGGCATGGTTGATATCCGCATTCTTGCGAAAGGCGATTTACACATTGATGCGCACCACACGGTGGAGGATATCGGCATTACGCTTGGCCAGGCATTTATCAAAGCCGTGGGTGATAAAAAGGGCATTACCCGTTACGGTCATGCCTATGTCCCCTTGGACGAAAGCCTGTCTCGGGTTGTATTGGACCTGTCTGGCCGACCCGGTCTAACCTACCATGTTCCCTACACGCGCGGGGCAATTGGCGGTTTGGATACAGAGCTTTTTTACGAGTTTTTTCAGGGCTTTGTGAACCATGCGGGTGTCACCCTGCACATTGATAACTTGCGTGGCGCCAATGCTCACCACCAAGCTGAAACGGTTTTTAAAGCCTTTGGTCGTGCATTGCGCATGGCCATTGAGCCAGATTTACGTATGGCCGGTATCACCCCTTCTACCAAGGGTTCTCTTTAGGGCGCGTTGGCAAGGTGCTACTTTCTCGCAATAAATGCAGCAGCGCCAATTTGGGCTTCTTGGTTGTTGCGAGAAAATAATCAGTTTTAGAGGTATCTCTCGTTTTCGAGCAGATGCGGAGTAAGTGAGAAAGCGTGAATGAGTAATGTGATAGCAGTAATCGATTACGGTATGGGCAATTTACATTCTGCGGCAAAGGCACTTGAGCACGTTGCGCCTGATGCGGAGGTTGTCGTGACATCTGACGCCAAAAAAATTCTCTCTGCCGATCGAATTGTGTTCCCCGGCGTGGGTGCGATTCGAGACTGCATGGGGGAGCTAAAACGCTTAGGGCTCGATAAAGTGGTGGCAGAGGCAGCAAAAACCAAACCTTTACTGGCAATTTGTGTGGGTTACCAATGTTTGATGGCCCACAGCGAAGAAAATGGTGGCATTGATTGCCTCGATATTCTTCCTGGTCACGTACGGTTTTTTGGTAAAGACCTGTGTGAGCCAAGTGAAGATGGCGAAGACTGCCCCGTGCTGAAGGTGCCGCACATGGGCTGGAATACCGTCAAGCAGGTGCGTGCGCACGCATTATGGGAGGGCATTCCTGATGAAGCGCATTTTTATTTTGTACACAGCTATTTTGTGCAACTTGATGAGCCTTCGTTATTAGTAGGGCGCACCCAGTACTCCCACACTTTTGCGGCGGCGGCGGCCCGCGATAACGTTTTTGCCGTGCAGTTTCACCCGGAAAAAAGCGCTCAGCATGGCCTTCAACTACTGCGGAACTTTGTGTCTTGGAATGGCCAGCCCTGATTGTTTAACCAAAACTGTTTAACCAAATTTGATTGAGTAGAAAATATGTTTGTAATACCTGCAATAGATTTAAAAGGCGGCAAATGCGTGCGCCTTCGACAGGGTGTGATGGAAAATGACACCGTATTTTCTGATGACCCCGTTGCGGTCGCTGGGCGCTGGGTTGACGAAGGTGCAACACATTTACACCTGGTGGACTTAAACGGTGCCTTTGCCGGTGAGCCCGTAAACGGCCATATCATCACTGAGATTGCCAAGGCTTACAAGGGTCTAACAATTCAAATTGGCGGCGGCATTCGCTCTTTGGGTACCATCGAAGCTTACCTTGATGCCGGCGTTAATTTTGTGATCATCGGTACACAAGCGGTGAAAAAACCAGAATTTGTGGGCGAGGCGTGCAAGGCATTTTCGGGCCATGTGATGGTGGGGCTTGATGCCAAAGATGGCAATGTTGCCACGGATGGTTGGGCAGAAATGTCTGGGCAGAATGTTACTGAGCTGTCTAAAAAGTTTGAACAGCAGGGCGTCGAGGCGATTGTTTATACAGATATCAGTCGCGATGGCATGATGCAGGGCGTTAATGTTGAGGCGACTACGCGCTTGGCGAAGGCGGTGTCTATCCCCATTATTGCTTCGGGCGGTATTACTGAAATCACGGACATTGAAAAACTGGTGGCCGTGACACAACCCCCTCTTTATGGGGCGATCACAGGGCGTGCGATTTATGAGGGTACGTTAGACCTCGCTGAAGCCATTCGTGTTAGTCAAGAATAAAGCACCGGCCCCAGTGAGTTGCGACTACGAATTGAATATCACAAACAGAGAGCTGAAATGAGTTTAGCAAAACGTATTATTCCCTGTCTGGATGTAGACCAAGGTAGAGT
>JAHRVS010000346.1 GCA_019090565.1 Gammaproteobacteria bacterium | reverse complement strand
TCTGTCTATATACTGTACAGGTAGGCATGTTTCGAGCAGGAGATAAAGAAATGAATTTGTCTTTACAGGGGGCGGGACTGAGTGGCATACGCAACAGCATGCGTAACATTCAGAATGTTGCGCATGCTGTTGCAACGCAAAATACTGAAGAAAAACCTGAAAATATGAATGACCTGGCATCTTCAATGGTGGACCTTAAAACCAGTGCCTTGCATGCAAAAGCATCGCTGAAAGTTATTGAGACCGGCAACGATATAATGAAATCTATTATTGATATTAAGGTTTGAGTATTCCAGTAAACCATAAAAAACCGAGAAGGTGTCTATGCAACTAAGTGTCCATGCATTTCCACTGTCCGATCGTAGCGTTGATAATGGCGATCCTTCGCCTGTCGTACAGAGCGAGGATTCGGTGAAAGACGCAGGAAAAACAGAGCGGCGGGCTTTGGGTTTATCCGATGATCGAGTGTCGCTGTCAGACCAAGCGAAAATCACCCGCAGTATTGGTGACGATGCGCGCACACTCGACGAACGCTCCACAAAAGAACTTAAGGTGAGCCAGAATAGTAGCAACCAAACTACGGAGGCACCTCCTAGAAAGGCCCAAGAAAAAGCCAAGCATGATGCAGAGCAGAAGGTTGAGAAGCAACAAGTTGATCAACTAAAGCAGCGTGATAGGGAGGTGCGGGCCCATGAGCTTGCGCATGCGGTGACGGGTGGCGCCTTTGCGGGAAGCCCTCAGTTTGAATATACGCAAGGGCCGGACGGCGTTCAGTACGCCACAGGTGGCGAGGTAAGCGTAGATACGTCTCCTGTTGCCGGTAATCCCCAAGCCACCATGGATAAAGCGCGCATTGTTCGTGCGGCAGCACTTGCACCGGCAGACCCTTCTGGGCAGGACAGGGCCGTTGCAGCAAGAGCCAGTCAAATTGGCGCGAATGCGAGCGCAGAACTGCTTCGTCAGCGAAATGAAAGCCGAGCTGAAAGATTCTCAGAGGATCAAAATGCAAATACTTTCGCCCCAGGGCCTTCTGATAAGGCCGAGGGTGTTTCCGTTTATGAGGGACTTAAAAGTGATGTTCAACGGGGAGGCTATTTTGATGCGGTGGTTTAGGTTGGTTCTCTGAGGTTTTCTTGGGTACTGTTGGGGTGTTCGCCTCAAATTCTTGTGATGTTTTAGTATTCTTCTTTATTTGCTAAATACGTAATTCTTCTGGCAGGTTGTTGAAGTTTGCTGAGCCGAGTTAGGTGCAAGGTAAGGCATGAATAGAAATTTGAGTGCGAAGAACTTTTTAAAAAACTGATCAGCTAATAAGAATCAACTTTCGAAGCGTTCTTTAAAAGACCGAATAACCAATAAAAATGTATTTACTAAGCGCCTTTTAAGAGACCGAATAACCAATAAAAATATATTTTCATTGGTTATTCGTCCTCAGAGAAGTCGTAGTTCATTTCGTTCATGGGGGGTTGTAGATAATGGCCTTGTACGAAATTGGTGCCAATTTGCCAAAGCGTTGATAGAATGGCCGCATTCTCTACAAAGGGGATAATTACCAGTTTTCCTTGGGCGTGACTGGTGGTTATGAGTTCTTTTAGGACTTCTTTGTTTTCCTCATTGCTTAGTTCTTCAATAAAAGAGGGTTCAAGCTTCAGATAGGTTACATTTAGATGTTTTAGCGTGTTAAAAGGGTTCAGCGCACATCCAAATCGATTAATGGATACTTGACAGTGAATTTCTTCCAGTGATTTGGTAAACTGCTTGGCTTCTTTGAGAGTGCTGTTAATGATATTTTCAGTCATTTGCCAAATTATGGAGTCAGCAGGAAGCCGTGATGCCTTAAAGGCAACACTGAGCCAGGGTAGAAAAGTTTTATCTTCAATGCTCGCGCGCGTTAAATTTATGAATAGGCGGGTATTTTTTCCTTCCTCATGTTGCTTCGATAACTCTTTGATGGCTTGTAATACGACCCAGCGATCTATTTTTCCACCCATGCCCGCTTTTTCTGCTTCTCCGAGGAGCTGCCCTGCAGTAACAAGTTCTTCACTGTGATCTCTCATCCTGATGAGCACTTCGTACAGCTCCGTACTTTCTCCCCTTAAATTTATGATGGGTTGATACAATAGTACGAGCTTTTCTTCATCCAGACATCGTTTTACCTGTTCCGCAATGGAGGCTACCTCGCTTTCTACGGTCACTTCTTGAGGCCTAAAAACACATACGCCTTTGCTGTGTTCGTTGCGGGTTTCCTCCATGGCGCCGTGCGCACATGAAATTAATTCGTTTCCTAGTGGGCAGTTTTCGTTGATGATAGCCAGGCCAATTTGCACCGTCAATTGCCGAGTTTCATTACCTACTTCAAAAATATGTTCTGAAATGGTTTTTATAATCAGGAGGGATTTTGAGGTAGCCTCCTCTTCATCACAGGGCAAAATTACAGTAAAAACATCTTCGCTGAAGCGGGAAAGCGTTTCATTATCTTCCAGCAGCCCTCTAATTAGAGTGGCTAGACCCGCTAATAATAGGTCGGTATTACCGATGCCTAAGGATGACTTAAGGTCACCGAAGTGAGCAGGGGAGATATAGAGCAGGGAGGACGTTTGGTGCTTTTCCGTATTGTTGGAGATACACTGGTCAAGTTTTTCGATAAAGAATTCTTTGTTCCCTAAGCCTGTTAATAAGTCCTGGGAGCTAATTTCTTTTAATTTTTCTTCTAGCTCTGCATCTCCGACGTCCACTCTGAGTACAATCTGGATGCAGGGCTCGCCATCGTACAAGGCATCAGAAAAAAACATGTGACTCTTTATCTCCGAGCCGTCTACGTGCAGGGTGTAGCAGGTTAAATCTGTTTTTTCTTGGTTTTTCTGATAATCACGCAAAAACTGTTTGAATTCGTCTTTGTCTTGGGGGGCAATCATGTCCATGATGGGCATGCCCTCCAAGTCATCTACATCACTGTGTCCGAATAGCTCTATGTATGCATCGTTTGCATAAATGTGCATCCCTTCGTGGACATAGGAAATGGCATCTCGTGAACTATGTAATAACAAGGCACAGCGCTTTTCGACTTCACGTAAACGTATCTCTGCTAAACGGCGGGTTTTTCGTTCATTGCTGCTGGTCAGTTCTCGCTGGAAAACGAATTTTAATCGCTCTAGCTCAGTAACAGGTACGACGTCTCGCGCACCATTTTTCAGTCCTTCGGTGATGGTTTCGCCATCTCCATCATCAGAGAGAATTATGGCCGGTATATCTTTGTCTTTCGCTTGAATATGTTTGATTGCGGCGTAAGCACCGATGTCATCGGTAGTGGGTCGGGCGAGTAAAATATCCCAGGCGCCAACTCCTAAGGCATCCAGCAAGTCGACTTCGTCCTCTATGAGATGGGCGCGGGTAACATAACCAAAATTTCTCAGTTCACTGATTAGTAATTCTGCCTCATCTTTCGAATCATGCAAAATTAAAAGTCGAACTGTATTTGTGGATTTTGATGTTGCCATAGGTACTTGGGGTGCCCAGTTATAGAGAACGCTTGTATTCGGTTTATATCGACGTTATCACTGTAAGTAGTTGCAAATACAGGCTAAGTTAACGATAGCAGTAAATGGTTTTTTTGCTTGTCTGATGCATGTCGCAATGTGTAGTGGGCGGGTGACGAGAGGTTATAGGGTGCCTTTAAAAGCGCGCCTTTTACATGATAGCTGTATGCCTTATACATTGCGGTTCTTCGTGCGGGGCGACCTTGCTCTCACATGGATATCACTGTTTTTAGAGGTGCCCTGTACTTAAAGTAGTTTCCAAACATCATGAAAGCTATCATTCTCGGCATTGGCTGCTTGGGTTGCGTGATTTTGTTTGTCGGTGGGTGCCTTTTCCTGCTCAAGTATTTCAAATAAAAACTGGCAATAGCCAGACGTAGAGCTGATGCGCTTTGTAAGTTTTGCTTTGACCTTTTTTTCAAGGTAGGTAAGCATAATCTTGTCTCCCTCATGAAAGCACATGCTAGGCGTTAGTAACGTGCTAAGTTGGCCAATGGATGCCACTTCGGGAAGCTGGATAACGCGAATGTAATCGCCAATCGGGCCTTTTTTATGGATCACTGCGGCCCCGCCTGTTTGCCCATGGGGCGCCATTAACTCTAATCCTATGCGGGCTGAATGCGCTGAAATCTGGTTTATCCAACGAACGACACCAATTTGCCAGTAATTTTGCAACTCTTCTTTTACGGTAATCAATTCGCCATTTCGTAATTGGCCAGTAATCTCGCCTGTCCATTCAATGCAATAACCGCAAGGGCTGGTATCAACAACGCCGCAGGATGAGCTTTGAAAGGGGTGCATTTTCGTATCAGCGAAATCCTGGAGTGCTTTTTCGGTTTTTGTAGTGCTATCTGAATCAGAGCTATTGCTAATAGGTGTGATCGGCGCGGTATATTTCAAAGACCAAATATCACCAGAAGATTTCTCTTGGTCACTGGGTACCGGGGCCAACGGGTTATGGCTGGGGTTTAAAAACATATTCCGGTCATTTTGGGCAAGTAACTCTGGCTTTCCGCCGCGCACAAATGTGCTGAACTCCATTTCTCCAGAAATATAGTAATGGCTTGCGCTGAATCCGACGGTGACTTCAACATTGCCCTCCTGCGGCGTTCGAGTAAATGTTCGTTGTGTTGAGTTACTCCAGCTCGTGCAGAGATGGGTCAGCAAATAAGGTGTAATGCCTTTGGGTAAATTTATATCGTCAGAGCTTTGGTGGTTTTTCAGTTTCTCTAGTTCTTTTACCAGTACGCCAAAATGAATATTGCGCAACTGACTGTCCCTATCTGATCCAAGCCAGTTGTGGTAGCTAGGAGGGGTATCACTGAGTAAATCTAGATAGTAGAGGCAAGGCGGGTTAGATTCAGGATCAATTTCTACTAGCTTCGCCCAATAGGCTGTTGCATTGAAAACTTCTGTGATTTGAGATTGAAGCAGTTTGTTGGGGCTTGATGCGGCCATCATAATCGCCCTGAGAAACTCGTGTTTCAATGAGGTTTTCTCTGTGCTGCTTTTAAGTTCTCCGACCTCCTCTTCAGCTACTTTATAGTGCTCAGTAATTGTGTAGAACTGGTAAATATCATGCCAGACGGCTTTAGGGGTGATCGTGTATAACTGGTAGTTGTGCATCAGCCTCAGAGTTGAAAGGGTGATTGAGCGATGCAAAGAAATTTTTATATTCCTCCTAGCGTGAGACTGCTTGATTTCATTGAAGCTTTCCGCAAGCACGACTTTATAACCGGTAATTAAGCGCAATAAAATGGATTGTGTTATTGCGGCAACTTTAGCGCCTTTCGGCGGCAAAATTAGCGGTTGTTTTAGGTAGTGTTTATTCAGAGAGGGAAATAGGTTGAGCACAGCGGGGCGAATAAGTTCAAGCAGTTCAAATCGGTTGTTAGTAGTGGTTTTTAGACGGCCTATTTCGTCCAAAATAACATGAATCTTCTTGGCTGTTTCTCCAGTATTACCCTTTGGGAGGTTATCTAGCCATTGTTTGAATTTATCCGGTTGATGCTCAGTGCCGGTGAGCTCGTTCAGCGTTTGCTGAGGAATTCGTAGGTTTACACTTGTGACAGGTACTTGCTCAGAAGACACTATAAATCACCCTTTTTTCTCTGGTTTCACTTTGTCAGGCATGGCGCCCCCATTTGAGGCGGTTGTAACTCAGTCACTTGGCTTAATTTAAGCAAGAAAAACAAGCAATTTCAGCAGGTTGTAGAGCATACCCGTGTACATGCGTATTTTAACTAAATGGCCTCACCATCGTGACATCTGATTATGTGAGCTTAAAGAGGTACTAACAAACATAGGTACGCCTATCTTCGCCGCGGACATTTAACGCGTCAATTTTCTCATGCTCCTATAAAGTTATAGCTGAAAATTTGGGTTTAGACTTGTTTTTGATCCGGCACCGGCAATCTCGGTAACAAGCTTGGGCACGAGGAAGCCTGGCAGTTTGTCGCACAGAGCCTTGTATATCGATTGAGTACGCTGGATATCTAGGTCGAAGTGGGTGGCCCCTTGTACTTGATCAAGGGTGTGTAGATAGTAAGGATGAGTCTTTGCATCAAAGAGACGTTCACTGAGATTTGCCAGCACCTCTGCATCATCGTTGATGTTTTTAAGTAAAACAGACTGGTTGAGGACAAGCACGCCTGCATCATGCATAGCGACGAGTGCGTGCTGCACAGCGCTGTTTATTTCAGCGGGGTGATTACTATGAATAACCATTATCGGTTTTAAACGAGTGGTTTGTATGGCGTCAATGAAGGAGGTGTTTATTCGCTCAGGAAGGAATACAGGTAGCCGGCTATGAAAGCGAATGCGAGAGAGGTGATTGATCTCCGCTAACTGCTGAATCCAACTTGCGAGGCGCTCATCACTATTTAATAAAGGTTCTCCACCGGAGAATATAACCTCCCTAATGCTTTTATCTCTTTGAATATAGTCTACAGCGCTCTGAAACTGATGGTGCGATACGGAGTTTTCTTGGTAGGGGAAGTGGCGCCGAAAGCAATAGCGACAGTTGCCTGCGCAGCCGCTGTTGGTGAGCAGGAGCACACGCCCGTGGTATTTGTGCAGAAGCCCAGGTACAGGGTTGGCCTTTAAATCACCAACGGGGTCCTTGATATAACTGGGGTCGCGTACCATTTCGTCACCCACGGGCAGCATTTGAAGTAAGAGTGGGTCAAGGGGGTTACCTTTCTCCATGCGTTTAGCAAAGCTGAGGGGAACGAGGCATTTGAATTGTTGAGCGGCATCCTCGCTGGCATGGATGTCCTCTGCTGAAAGGTGAAGGTAATCTAATAGGTCCTGGGCTCGCGTAAAGGATTCTGACAGCATCCTTTGCCAACTTAAGGTCTGCCTTATTGGTTCTATTCGCTGTATCATAGACGGCTTCAAAATAATTTAAATGGTGATGGAAGATGGCAACGCATTCTACCAATGATTTCAAGTCTGGTCTCAAAATGATGCTTGATGGCGATCCGTGTACGATCATTGATGTCGAGATGGTCAAGCCAGGTAAAGGGCAAGCTTTTAGCCGGGTTCGCCTGCGTAACTTGAAGACGGGGCGGGTGTGGGAGCGTACATTTAAGTCAGGTGAAAGTGTTGAAGCTGCAGATGTCATGGATGTTGACCTTGAATACATCTATACCGATGGTGAATTTTGGCACTTTATGGATAAAAACAGTTTTGAACAGTATGCGGCAGATGCCCTAGCTGTTGGAGATGAAGTTAAGTGGCTGAAAGAAGAGGATGTCTGCACCGTCACCTTGTGGGATGGCACCCCCTTATCTATTGCAGCGCCAAATTTTGTTGAGCTTGAAGTCAGCGAGACAGACCCCGGGCTAAAGGGCGATACTGCCCAGGGCGGTGTTAAGCCAGCGACACTGTCTACGGGTGCCATTGTTCGTGTTCCATTATTTATCAATATTGGAGATGTACTAAAACTCGACACGCGGTCTGGTGAATATGTTTCTCGAGCGAAGGCTTAAGCTGTCTTTATAAATACGGCATTATTTACTCAGAAGTAGCTTTGCAGGGCTGCCTTCGAAATAAAGCAAAAAATAAAACGAGGGAGAGGCCTTGGGGGAAAGTCATTGGCAGCCGAGAACTGGGCTTGATAACATCAGGCGCCGCGCAGAGGTTCTCGAGCAGGTGCGAAGTTTTTTTTCTGAGAAAGGTGTATTAGAAGTAGAAACCCCTCTTCTGTCTCGTTACACCGTTACCGACCCTTTTATTTCATCCATTGAAATCCCAAAATTAGCCGCGCTCGAGGGTGCGTCTACTTATCTGCAAACCTCCCCAGAGTACGCCATGAAACGAATTTTGGCTGCTTATGGTGCCGAGCTAGATGGTGTCTTTCAGATCTGTAAGGCGTTTCGAAATGATGCGAGTTCGGTACGGCACAACCCAGAATTCACCATGCTTGAATGGTATCGCCTGGGGTTTTCTATGCAAGCGCTGATGGCTGAAGTGGAAGACTTACTTAGGGTTATTTATGCCCAGCAGGGCCACAAGCTGGAAATTCGTCATCAAAGCTACCAATCTTTGTTCGAAGAAGTATTTAGCATAAACCCCCATCGAGCTGATCGAACGCAGTTGCAAACCTTGGCGGCTCCCTGGTTACCGGCCGATAGCAGTGGCCTTGATAAAAAAGACCTGTTGGACCTGCTATTTTCGTTCGGAATTGAGCCTGTTCTGGTTCAATACCCCGCAATCTTCGTCAGTGATTACCCCGAGTCTATGTCGGCGCTGGCTCAGTTGAAAGTTGATGGCAAACAAGGTTTTACCTCCGCGAGCCGTTTTGAGCTGTACTTGAATGGCCTGGAAGTGGCAAACGGCTACCATGAACTTTTAGAGCCAGCTGAACATTTAACTCGATTTGAGGCGGATCAACACCGTAGAGAGATTTTGAATTTACCGGCACATGAAATTGACCCGCGCTTTATGGCCGCTATTGAAAGTGGTTTGCCTGATTGCAGCGGTGTTGCTCTGGGTTTGGATCGATTGTTGATGGTTTTAAGCCAGCAGCCCATTGGTGGCGTTATCAGTTTCCCCACTCTAGACGCCTAGTAGATGAGTTTCTTAGACTAAAGCCCCTTGTATTGTTTGAATCGAAGCTTTGTTATTTTCTATTTAATTCAATTATATATATGGCAGTGGCCATTTTGTTTTCGGGTTCTAGTCGTTTGTTGCGCACCACTTAATAGCCGTATTCCTACAATTATAAATCAGGTATTAACTTGGACATTTTTTTTGATGTCTGCCTATACTTGATTCAAGAAGATGAAAAAAACTGTTTGAAATGGAAAATATGTTGAATTATGAGTATTCCTTTATTGATTTGCGATGATTCTAATATGGCGCGTAAGCAGGTGAAGCGCTCCCTGCCTGAGGGCTGGGATGTGAACGTCACCTTTGCAACCAATGGTGTTGAAGGCATGGATGCAATACGTGGCGGTAAAGGCGAGATGGTTTTTCTTGATCTGACCATGCCAGAAATGGATG
>JAHRVS010000345.1 GCA_019090565.1 Gammaproteobacteria bacterium | reverse complement strand
TCATTGAAACAGAAACATACACCATGCAGTTTGACCCCAACAACATCACAGTCTGGTCTGACTGGAAAGTAAAAGGCTTTACAGGCACAGCCTCTGCCCCCAACGTATTAGACACAATGAAAGCGCGCTTTCGTGTTCGGCTTGGCTTTATCAAAGCAACACTTCACAATGCCATTATCCCTGCTAAAACCATCGCAGTTAAAAATGGTCCGATTCGATCTATCGTCGAAGCTGACATTACCATCGGTGCATTAGGTATTGATATATTGTCTGGCGGAGTCAGTTGCACCTTATCACCAAGGGCCATTCGTTACCCAATATTTGCATTTTTCCCTAAAGCCGCAGGTGCGCTAAGTGAGTTGCTAATAGATGTGACCGTTGACCATGTGGATTTTGAGGGGGCTCACTATAAAACCCCTCTTGGCCCCGAGCAACCACTCATAGCCGGACAAAAAGCCTCAGACAAAGTACGCAAACAATATAAGAATGATATTGACAACCCTTGGGTAAGCATCAGATCTGGCCACAATTGGGATATGTTTTTTATATCTCGATTTTATGAAGGTTTTACACCCACCGTTAGCGCGCTCTATGTAGATGAAGGTGCTGGCGACAAACCCAATAAGCCAGAAAATTTCAAAGGAAGCAGCGCTGAAATTGGAATTCGCTTAGCAGACATCCCTTTCGGGAAAGATGCCCTGTTTGAGCACGCTTTGTACTTTGGCCCGGGGTTATGGCAAGGCGATGACCCTACAAAAGCGGCACATGATATTTTTAATCCTGCAAAAGTAAGCATTAAGAAGCTCTAAGTAATGGCATCACTGTTACGGGAAAGTTCATTCCTGCTGATAGCAGCCCTTTTGGCAATGTTATATTGCCTTGAGGGTTCCCTCGATCTAGGACTATTTGAATGGCGCTCTTAAATGATGAGGGTCTCATCCAAGTTTCAATAAAGTTGAGCTCTACCACTGCATCACAGAACGAACAAAAGGAACCGTCACCTTGCGCTTCGATTCCAGCGAACTTTTATCAATCTGCTCTAACACTTCAATAAGAGCGCTTGTCTCTCGGTTTGCTCGTCCAATTATGTATTGCAAAACCTCATCACCTAGAACAAAGCCTCTATTTTGTGCGCGCAGCTTAAGAAGCAGCTTTTTTTCATCGTCGTCAGCCGATTGCAACGAATAACGCACTGCAGAGTTTAACCGTGATTGTAGGTCAGCAATACCAAAGTCAATTTCTGAGGGCTGTGCATTACCTGCTACCAGCAGGCGCCCACCACTGTCTAATAGGCGATTGTATAAGTGGAATAGAGCCTCTTCCCAAGCTCTGTTTCCAGCAATGGCATCAACATCATCAACGCAAACAAAGCCGACTTCTTCCAAACCAACAAGCATATCAGGTGATAAACAAACGAGCTCGGAAAATGGCAGATAAATTGCTTTTTGGTGATGAGCCTCCCTCTCACGGCATGCAGCTTGCAGAAGGTGTGAGCGGCCACTCCCAGGTTGCCCGCACAAATAAATAAACCAGTTGCCATCTTCGTTAGCCCATCGCTTTACACCATGAACTACAGGCGAATTTGCCCCGCTGTAAAAATTATCAAAACTGTATTCGTCTCGTAAAAAAACACTCAAAACCTCTTGCTTAGGCTTTGTCATTGTTCAGGTTCCAAATCATTGCATTCCTGAACTGCCTCAATCTTATTCACCTCTACTCCATATAAACCACTTTCTAGGTAAGAAAGGCGTACGGTGTTAATCAATACCATAATTATTGCAGCAACCGGCAGCGCCAATAGCATGCCGGTAAACCCAAACAATTGCGCACCAGCCAAAATTGAAAAGATAACTGCCACGGGATGTAGGCCAATACGATCGCCCACTAATAATGGCGTAAAAACCATGCCCTCAAGCATTTGGCCAATACTAAACACCCCCAACACCAGTGCCAGGTGAAGCAAATCCCCATGTTGAAAAAAGGCGATAATAAGGGCAATGGTTATACCAACCACAAACCCAAGATAAGGAATAATACTGGCTAAACCTGCCAGCAACCCCACTAGTAACGCAAAGTCTATTCCACTTAACCACAACCCCAATGAGTAAGTACAACCCAATAGAAACATAACAATAAGTTGCCCGCGAATAAAAGCGCCCAATACCTCGTCACACTCATTCGCGGTTGCTTTAACACGTTTTTCTATATTTCTGGGTAGCAGCATGGAAACCTTAGCGATTAATTGGTCCCAGTCTCTTAGCAAATAAAACGTCACAACAGGAATTAAAACCAAATTACCTATCAAGGCAAAAATGGCCAACCCCGAGCGCGTGACTTGACCCGCTGCCGTCTGTATATATTCTCCAGCATAATCCCAAGTAGAGAAGATCACCTCTCGAAAATTCTCCTTAAAAGTGAGGATACTCACTCCCGTCAACTCTTCGAACCAAGGCAATACCTTATTATTTAGCCATTCAATAATATGCGGTAGCTTTACATGTAAAAGTTGAATCTGATCGCCCAGCAAAGGTATTAGCACCAATACACCCACCCCCACAAGCAGAGCAAAAACAAAAAATATCGCCACCACAGCCAGTGTCCGACTAAGGCCTTTCTCCTCCAGTTTATCTGCCACTGGGTCAAATAGGTATGCAAATGCTGCGCCTGCGATAAATGGGCTCAAAATCGGCGCTAAAAGGTACACCAAACCCATCATCAAAATAGCGCTCACTAAGAGCCAAACTCGCTGTGAATCAGTCATAGTAAGCATTTTCCATCGTTCAATTTAAGTCTAACAAACGATAATTCATCATCGTACCGGAATCATCACTCAGCAGAGGTTCTTGGGAATATTTTCTACTGTCCGAAATGGCTTTTTTTAATCGATCAATATCGGTACGCAAAGCTAACTCAAATACGACTCGATCATCTTCAATACCTGACAGACTCACCTGTTCGATAATATCCAATTGTTTAAAGAACTGCTCTACCTCTGCAAACTGATCAAGATTGCTAACTCCGTGAATCGTCACATGAGTTAAAGAGCCGCCTCCAAAAACAGAAGAGACGGCATATCGTGCAGCCAGAGAGTCGGCGGCAAATTCGATTGCGCTGGGCAATACATTAGCCAGCTCACCCTTGGTCTTTTCTCCCCATATAATATCTCCCTGGGATAAAAGTACCCATTTACTTTCTGCTAACTCACCCCTAACAAATGAACGACCGACAAGAATATTCTTAGTCCCGTATCGCAAGCTTGCTTTTTCAACGGAATCAAAAAAGAAACCCCATATATCGCGCACCTCAATGCTTGCATTATCTTGCAAATCAAGCAAAGGGAAGATAGTAGGTACTCCCCGTAAAGAGGCTTGCCTAGCAATAATCTCTTGTATTCGCGGGGCTGTTTCAACATTAATAATCTCACGCTCCCCTTGGTCTAACACCCACCAAACCATCAATGATGCACGATCAGCCCCCCAAACAGGGAGTTCCGCATCACGTAACAGGCGATGAATGGCCATTTCATCAAATTTCAAATTAAGCCCATAATTAAACTCAGCAGGCGCATCAGAATAATAAGGTTTTTCATATTTTCCGTATGAAAAACCCAATACGTACCGCTGCGCATTTTGTAGTGCATCATACATTGATGGTTCGTTGGCCACCG
>JAHRVS010000344.1 GCA_019090565.1 Gammaproteobacteria bacterium | reverse complement strand
TGAAGAAAACAAACAATGGTCGGCGATAAATCAGGGAGAAATCGGTAATAGCCTTAGCGACTTTCTCTTGATCTAGGCCTCTTGCGGGATCCGGGTTACTCCACTTCAAGGCTAGCGCGGGGAATAGTGTGAAGGACAAGACAAATGCGATAGTGACTCCCAACATTGTAAAGTTGCCCAGATCAGATATTCCTGCGACGCCAACGAAATTAAACCCTAAAAAACCACCGACTGTTGTTAATGACGTTAACAAGATTGCCGTGAAATTTCTTTGTAAACTAATCGACATCGCGCTTTCCTTGTCAAGCCCATTCTTTAACTCCTTTAAATAGGTAGTGCTAATATGCAGAGTATCCACATTAGCGATAATCAAAGTTAGAATTACAGCTGTAGTGGATAACATATTGAGCTCAACCCCGAACCATGCGCCCGCGCCGATACAACCCAGCGCAGCAGTAATGTTTATTGTCAATATCGCAAATACCAACCCCACGGAACGGAATAAAAAAAACAATAATAAGAACATGATAATAATAGTAAGCGGTAGGAATGCGCCAAACGTTTCTCCTATTGCCTGTTGGCTTTGATTCAGAACAATCACGCTACCATTAAGATAAACCGATATTTCCTGGTTGTTCGCCTCAACTTCTTGTTTTATGTTCTGTGCGCCCATCACGACTTCTTTAAGTTGCTTAGGGTCAGTAGGATCGAAATTATTAGCCAGCTCAACAACGACGATAGCGACAGAACCTTTCTTATTTACCAAGAAGTCAGCTGCTAGGCTGTCGCTGTTGATCTTCTCTTTAATGCCCTTTAGATCAATATCATTTACTTGGGTCGGGTTGTTAAATAGAGGTGTAATAACAATTTCATTCTCATTTGAAGCAATGAATTCATAGTTTATAATCGAAGAGACTTTCGTATTGTAAGGGCTTAGATCTGCTTTACTATGGAGGGAGGATAAAGAATCTATATCTTCTTTATTGAAAAGGTGCTCTTTTTCGGTTCGAAAAAGAAATACGATGTTTTCATGGCCAGAATATTGTTCTTTTATTTCATCGAAAAGCACAACTGATGGGTCGTCCTCACTAAAAAAGATATCCAGCCCGCCATTGAATACTAGCTGGGGAGTACCTGCCAATATAAGAAGCATGAATACAACGGAAAATATTACAAATGAACCTCTTCTTTTTACCAGGATCTCCGATATCAAACGGCCAATATTTTTATCTTGCTCCATTACTTTTTTCATGTTAAGCACCCGCCCATGATTATTGTTTTTTCGTATAGTAATATCAGCAACTAAATTTAGAAAGGATTAACTGACCTAAATCCGCTTTTCATAAAAATCAAAAAGGTCAGAGTAACTGATGGTAGCTCTATGCCCGATATCCCTCTGACCTCTTGCCACCTCCCCTTGCGAGAGGTGAGACACGTCTGCCCGTTTATTCTTCTATTTACTGCTTAAACCACTGTAAACATCCAATAAGCCACACCTTCCCGCAAGCCCCTCAACCCAATACTCTCCTGATTTTTAACCATAATGGTGTCGTTAATGGAGACTTAAACCCATGTATAATTGGCATCGCCACGTACAAAATGTACTCCATACAAAAATCATCGCTATACAGGGTGCAACACCAAGAAAAATCATTCCAGCGACGTACTTCTTGGCCGTTTTCTGGTCAACCAACCCAAACAAACACATGCTAAAAAAGGAAAAACCCGAGCGCCGCCATAGTGAAAGGTTTGATTAGCCAGTTTACAACGAGCGTTATGCATAAACATTTGGGTTTTTTACCAACATCTTTCAGAGAAGAAAACTCCACATTAATCATCATGGGATAGATCATCACCCAGATAAATAGAGCAACCACCAGGTTGGCACTAGCATATTCTATGCCCGCAATAGCTTCAAAAAGGTTCGGCAACACAACGCCCAAACCGACGCCTCGGAAGATGAAGTAAAACCGGCCAAAGAAGCGAACACCGTAAATGGCGGCGGCATTCCAAGCAGGCAGCATACGGCTGTATGCAGTCT
Source organism: Gammaproteobacteria bacterium (assembly GCA_019090565.1). Classification (GTDB taxonomy): domain Bacteria; phylum Pseudomonadota; class Gammaproteobacteria; order Pseudomonadales; family UBA3067; genus UBA3067. Next base: position 3,567 of record JAHRVS010000344.1, on the reverse strand, counting down.
AAATAAAACACCCGTTCTACCTGCCCCCAAATTAAAGCTTCAGAGCCGCGCAGCCCTTTCCACTTTTTAAAATCCCCGCTCAATGACAAAGTTACCCGCCTCACCGCCGCCAAGTTAGCAGCGAGAGCAAACCTTACCTGACGCCCCCCTGCGAACAGGAAAAAACACTACAAGCTGCTGACTTCAATCGAAGCAAAAAGATTATATGTTCGCTCACTTGGCATTTCTAGACAAAAGAATTAGCAACCCATTAACCGAAGAATAAGAGTTTTATCGCCAGGATTAATGTCACTACGATAAGCAAAGGTTGCACCACTGCCGCCCCACGGTGAATCACCATATTCGAGCCTATGTACGCTCCGACTACTTGCGCAGCAGACATATACAGCGCCAGCTCCCACAGCACATCACCGTAGAGTATAAACAGCAAAGCAGAGGTGCCATTTATAGTGAGGACCATCACTTTGGTGTGCGCTGTTGCCTTAGGTAAGTTGTAGGAGCAGAACCAAACAAATAAAAATGGGAAAATAGAACCCATGCCTGGGCCAAAGAAACCGCCATAAAAACCCATTGGCAGAGCAACGATCAGCGAAAACCACTGCGGGCTAAGCCGTACCGACCTTGAATCGTCAGGCATCTGAGGAGAGAACAGGAAATACAAGGCAATAATAATGAGTAACGCGGGGATAAGGCTCACTAAAATCTCATTGCCTACGCGCTGTACAAGCAATGTGCCACAAACAGCGCCAATCAGTGCTAACGCTATAGACCAGCGCAGATCACGAAGGTTTAAGTGGCCTTTGCGAAAAAAATTAAACGTCGAAGATAATGTACCCAGCGCGCTTTGTACTTTATTCGTCGCCAAGGCGTTCATGGGAGGCAAACCCACCCAGAGCAGTAGCGGCAGGGTAATTAATCCACCGGCACCGGCAATAGAGGAGATAAAGCCCGCAATAAAGGCCACCACACTTAGCGTAAACATCATTATTGCTGAAAGTTCGATTGTCATTCCCTTATAATAGATAACAGGCTAAATGAAACGATATTAACACTTCCAACAAAGCCACGGGTCACCATGGCGGTCGTCGCAAAATAAATCATTTCAATAAGGGAATCAAAAGCCAGCATGGTGACATTAGGGCAAGTCGGGTTCACGTTCGAAGCGCCCAATGACTGTGGCCTATCAAGAGGGGCATATTCTCATACCATGTCTCTGACTAGCGCTTAGTATGCAAGTGTTTTTCTTGATCGGTTGTTAAGGTGAGCAACTACAGTTAAAGTTTACCTTCTGAAAGGCTTTAGCACTCAAGGCCCAGCGCATATGAAATAGAAAGCCGCGCATGAGCGGTGATTATTTTTCTGCCAGGTATTTTCCCATCATTGCATTCAGAGCATCGCATTCTATTGGTTTGACCAAGTAATCATTCATTCCTGATTTAAGAGCAAGGTTTCTATCTGCTTCCATGGCGTTTGCAGAAAGCCCGCATATAAGAATATCGTCAAAGCCCTTCGCCCTCAACGCTTGGGTAGCCTGGTAGCCGTCCATTATAGGCATTTGAACATCCATCAGTACAATGTCATAAAGACCACCTTCAGCGAACATTTCAACTGCTTGTGCACCATTTTCAGCGATATCATACGAAAGCCCCATGTCTTCGAGCATGCCCTCTGCAACTAATTGATTGATCTTGTTGTCTTCGACCAATAACACGTGCCCCTCATACTGGGTTTCGATATATCCTAGGTCAGAAACGGTATTTTCTGGCGCGTCTTTTTCTGATGTGTCCAGCACAGCCTGTAAAAAATCCTCAAATTTCTCAGGGGTAAAGGGATGAGAAATAGTAGGGACTCCCCATTTTTCTGAAACAATTTGTTTCAGGTTATTAGGTTGCATATCTGTGACCACACCTACCTTATTTCCGTTCTTTAACATTCGCTCAACAGTATCAATATTTCGATTTACAAACTCCTTATCCGCAGCATCAATCAATATGATTGAATCGGAAGCACTCTGCGAAATGTCTTCTTCAAAATTTTGATAAGTGGCATGGATTCCATAGGCCCGAAGGTATACATCATTAAGAAGCGCTGCATTATATTTATACCAATAAAAAAGATGCGCCTCATCGTCCTGTGAAACGTTGAACAGAGTATCTTCATCCGGCACACCTACGATCATACTGACGCTAAATTGAGTCCCCACATTTATTATGGACTCAACCGATACTGAGCCATCCATCAGCTCAACCAGTTGTTTTACTATGGCTAGGCCAAGGCCGGTGCCACCAAATTTACGGCTGGTGGAGCCGTCTGCTTGCGTAAAGGAGTCAAATATTTTTGACTGCTCTTCGCCGGACATACCGATTCCTGTATCAGATACATCTATTTTTAGTAAGTATTTGTCGCCGCAGTTTAACTCTTGAAAATCAAAAACAACCTCTACTGAACCATGCTCGGTAAACTTTATTGCATTATTACACAAGTTGAGCAGCACCTGATTAATCCGGAGTTGATCACCAATAAGCATCGATGGAAATTTTTTACTCGTGCTTACCCGAAAATTGAGCCGCTTTTCATTTGCTCGGGAGTACATGGATGATATTAGGTTCTCGATGATTTCGTTCATATTGAATTGAGCGCGTTCGATTTCAAGTTTACCCGCCTCAATTTTTGAGAAATCCAGTATATCGTTAATCACCCTCATCATAATATCGCCAGAGTAGGCGACTTTATTTACATAGTTTCGCTGTTTTTTATCTAGATTGGTTTTCTTTATTAGGCCTATTAAACCAATAATCCCGTTCATTGGCGTTCTAATTTCATGGCTCATATTAGCCAAAAACATGCTTTTTGAAATTGCTGCCTGTTCTGCTCTGTGTTTTTCTATTGAGAGTTCGTGGTTAAGCTCTTCTTGATAGGCGTTCATTTCTTGTGCGGCCAAGAGCAATTGACGTGATTGGATGTTTTTCTTATGGAAGACATCGGCGGCGCGTGCGAGATGGCCAATCTCATCGTGCCGCTTGATGCCAGTAATTTTATTAATATCACCATCAACAACTAGAGTGTTAAATAATTTGGTGATTTCTTTTATGGGGTAAATTACTCTCACGATTAAAAATAGCGCCATTATAAAACCAAAGGCTACGCTTACAACAGCAACAACGTTACCAACTAGCTCAGTTTCTTTCGCAACGTTCATAGAGGATTCATTTAGAGAACTTCGATATTCAGTGACCTGCGATCTTAGCTCCTTGCTTAAAAACAAAAACTCATTGGCCGAACCAGCCATCACCACATTCATTAAATAAACGTAACCGCGTGTAACTTGTGTTAGTTGGTTAAAATCCTGCCCTATTTTTGTTGCAGTTGCTTTTTCCTTAACCAGACCAGGATGGGCATCAATTAAGGCTTGAGACATCGTTAGTTCTTCATTGAATGCGCTGATATACTCGGAATCAGGGGAGATCAAGTACTTATAGGAATTGTTTCTTGCTTGCGTCAGATGGTATTTAATTGTCAAAATTTCATGATAAAGGTTCTTGTTTTTATCATCATAGTTCTTCATGA
>JAHRVS010000343.1 GCA_019090565.1 Gammaproteobacteria bacterium | reverse complement strand
GTGATAAAATATCTTGTACGGACATAACGGCCTACTGCATGACAAAATCGGTGAAAAGAACTTTCTCAATCCCTGGTGATTCAATTTCTTCCTGCAGAAATGCTTGCAGCTCTAACAATGTTTGCTCTGCTAGTTTATCTTTGCCTTCCGGTTTTTGTAATTCTGTGAATTCCTGGGCGCTAAATAATAAAATCAGGTTATTACGAATCAAAGGTGCATGCGCTCGAAGGGCATCGATCGCATCTGGCTCCCGAGACATAATCGAAACGCCTATTTGTAAAAAACGTTGCCGCCCTTTCCCGTCCCGAAAGTTCAGCACAAAGGGCGGTTTAATGGGGTAATATTTCGCTTTCTTTTTTACCGGCTCTGCAGCGACTTCTCCATCCGATGTTTCCCCGCCACTACTAACAAAAAACAAGGTTCCCCCTATGCCTGCACCCACGGCTAAAAGCCCGATCAACGCATAGATGATAATCCCTTTTTTTCCCGATGATGATGGGTCTTCGTCTTCAGGGTTGAGTTCAAGATCCTTTTCAGCCATTTTACCTCCTCTTTTTACCTTACAAACCTTACAGCAAACGGCGTGCCACTCTGGCGCCACTTAAAACGCCCCTTCATTTACGCTTTTTCCTCAATAAAACGGGGGTTTTGTGGGTATTCCGAGTGATTACAGAATAAACCAGAACACTGTAGCGATGGTCAGACAACGATTTGACGCTGTCAGTTTTGCTTAAGAGAGGGCTTGCCAATTTATTGACGCAGCGAAATGCACGTTTAGCGTGGGTAAAAGTATTAAGAGCATCTCTAAAAATAGTAATTTTCACGTGAGAGCAAGAAAGCCCTGCATGGACGCAGAAGGTAGAGCAATGCAGGGCGCAATTGCCGAGAGCCGCCGTGTATGCCTTATACACGAGGATTCGTGTACGGCGCTTATGCACACGATGTACTGTATGCCAGTTTTACAGGAGCCTTAACCGGTGACGCAGCTATTACGTGAAAAGTGCATTTTTAGAGGTCCCTTAAAGAATAACGCACTCGAAACAATCATGGCCGCAAAAAGCCTCCGCGATAGGGAGGCCGGATAATAGACCGTTTTACTGACCGACCCTGTAAATAACTCCCTGCCGCGCGCTAAGCATAGAAATCCACACGGCCATTCAGTAGTGATAGCCGAGGCCCAGATGATAACTCCTGTTCACTCTCATCCGCACTCTCATCCGCATCGCCCACTGATTGATGCTCGGCTGTTTTACGCATTTGTTCCGACTCTTTTTCCTTTTGCGATTGACTGCTCACGTTGACATCACCCAAATCTATACCGCCGGCCTCAAACATTTCCTTTAGTCTAGGTATCGCTTGTTCAATCGCATCCTTGGTTGCTGGGTTGAGCGCAACAAACTCTACGTTGCTCGTGTCTCCTTGCAACTGAACTCGGATTTCTAAAGGGCCAAGATTATGCGGAACGAGGTTCAAGCGCGCAAAGTTACCTTTTTTCCCTACCAGTAGTGCCGTTTTTTCGGCCAGTGATTCACCCCATTTTTTGTGACTCACAGGCAGCTCAATCGTTTCCCTCAGTGGCTGCTTTTCGGCAACCAATGTTTTTGCAAAGTCCAGGGCTTTCGTCCCTGTGCCGCTCTTCGCTTCTTTTAACGCCAGGTCAGAGACAGATAAGTTCTCGTTGGCGCTCGACTTTATCTCACCCTTTCCATTCTCGGTTTTGAGTAAGGCCAGCTGCTCTTCTAGCGCCTCTCTAGGTACGCTCTCCCCCGCTCCCGCATCAAGAGGTGCTTTGCTGCCCCCCTGAGTGATCGCAGATACCGATGCGATAGTTTTTGTTCCCGAGTTTTTTTGCTCTGTCTGAGTAAGTTTTTCCGTTGTGAGTTTTTCCGTTGTGAGCTTTTCCGTTCGCCCCACTCCTGGTGAGGCCAGCACGACAACTTTTTCAACGGGGACCTCTTTTTCGCTATTAAGGTTTTCACGTTTTTCCAAGGTTGCAGCCACCGAGGAAGCCGTCGTTACGCCGGCCCCAGTCAGCGGCACCTCCTCTTCTTTCAGTGATGCCTGCTCTGTTTTATCCAAATCAGTATCAATCACCTGCGCTGCCTCCTCCGGCAAGCCATCGACCTCAGCACTTTTTAGCTCAAGCTCATCGTCTGCGACACGCTCCCCACCCTCTTTTTTCAGTGCTTCGCTATGGCCAATAGTCGATAGCTCATCCGTTTTCACGGTTTCAGCCACGCCTGCGTGAACACCCTCGTCACTCTCCAATACTGTGTCCACCTTTAACTCGCCTGTTGAAAGCACACTCACATCAAGGTCTACACTTTCTTCGCTGGAAATCAGGCTAATTTGATCAAGGTCTTGGTTCGCCTGAATTTCAGTTTCATCGACCACTGTTTGCAATTCGGTTTCTGGCGCGGCTTCTTTTTGACGGCCAGATGATTTTGTAACCTCAGACTTGGCAACATCAGGCTTGCCGCTTTTTTCCGAAGACGGCAATGGCTTTCCGTTGTTATTTGCCTCATTCTGTTTCGCGTTGACCTCTTTTTTATCCGACGAATTGGGAGATCGTCTCGCTTTTGCAGCCGCAGACTGCTCCGCCACCTTTTCTTGTTGGCGGCTATTGGCATTTGCCTGGGCTTCACTGGCTTTATCTTTCCGCTGTCTGGTTGCATCACTCTGTGCAGACCGCACTCTATCAGCCTGTTCTTTTCTTACGGCCTGATAAGAGGAATTAAAATCCCGCTGTTGAGAGCTCGCAGAATGTGCTTCTTTATTTACGGCAACCCCGCTATCGAGGCGTGGAGTTTCCTTCACCACAAGGTATTCAATATTCATTTTTTTACCTACCAATATTAGGAGACCTACGAAGTACGCTGCATCAGCACGCACCAACAGTCCTAGATCAGCAAGAAACAAGCCAGTTTAATATTCGACCTTCGTCACTTAATTTTTCAAGCGGCTACGTGATGGATAAATTATTAAGATTTACTGAAAGAGGTGGGATATATAAAAAATGGTAAGCAACAGCGGAGTACTCTAGGAGGGGAAAGAAGAATAAAAGTCAGCCAGAACCACTGCGACAGGGTTTGCTAAAGCAGTGCTTACAAGCCGTCAGTGCGCAGGGCCTGTCCGGTGCAACGCATGGGGCATTTTAAACCTAATGTTAATGCCGCAAAAACCAGATCGTAGGATTTCAACAATCTTCGAATGCTACAGACCATCTCTAAAGCTCTTTTCCCGCGGGGGTTTCTTGCTCTCACATGGAAACCCCTATTTTAGAGGCACCCTATTGCTGAGCAATAATTTTTTGCATCTCAACAGCAACCAGTTGAAATTCAGCGTCAATTTCATCGATATAAGCGCCCGCATCTGAGGACCGCTCGTCTTTCGCAAGCGCCTCTACCTGTGCACAGAGCTCTGCTAGCAATTGAATACCTAGGTTACCACTACTGCCCTTGAAACTATGGGAAAAATTACGCAAGTTTTCATGATGGTTCTCTGCAAGTGCAGACTTCAAGCCCGCAACTTTTACTTCGGCGTCAGACAGATACGTTGTTAGTAATTCAACAAACTCATCTTCCATTACGTCCTTGAGCTCTTCGAGCACTTCGAGGTCTAGATGCCCTGATTCACTTGCCATAGAGTAAAACCTGCTTAATATGAAAAACGATTTAGTGTTTGGGGATTTCTACTGCGGAACAGGCGGTATCATGTTGCGCTGTCTGGTTTTTAACGCAGGGTTTTTAGCTCGAGGGGGGGAGGTTAAGAACCATCTTGCTCGACTGTAGCCTGCGGCCATTCATACTCCACTTCAACAATATTGCCCTTCCCTTCGTATCTAACCTCTCGACACAATTCGTACAGCAAAGGAATGCCTCGCCCACAATAAACGTTATTGCTCGCAAATGATTTGTTCAACTCTTGGTACGCAAACCCCTTGCCGCTGTCCTCAATCCGAATCATTAGCACACCCCCCGCCGGGGTAGGATTATGCTCAAGGGAGATTTTTACCGTGGCGCCTTCAAGGGCATCTAGGCGCTCGCCCTTCAAACGATAATATTCTGAGAACCCATCAGAGGTCGCTTTCATCTTCGAATCAAGGCCCAATACGCCATGATCAAGGGCGTTATAGTACAGTTCAGCTAAAATAGTGTGCAAATCACCACTTTGCGAAGACAAACCCGGCACCTCGCGAATAACGTGCGTAAGCAAAGGCAGCGGATTAAAAATCCTCAAAGTGTCAGAGCGCAGCTCATAGGTTAATAGCCACTCTCTGGGGCCAGAGTCTACCACGCTTTGTTTTACTTCTTCTTGATGGCCTGTGTCAACGGCCTCGTCTTGACAAAAAGTAATCTCTACCAAACTGTGATCATCTCCCTGGTCGTCACTGGGACAAAACGCTTTTAAGGATTGCTGAAGCTCCTCAAATACAACGGAAGGGTCGTTATTATTCTCAAACACAGCGAAATAACGCTCTTCTCCGTACATTTCTCCGGCCTCATTCTGCTCCTCGGTCATTCCGTCAGAACCCATGAAAAACCGATCACCTTCAGCGCACTCATACACTTTTGAAGCGGCATCGAATTTATCTGGCTTTAGTATACCCAAGGGCAAATTAAAAGATGGGATTTTTTCTATTTCACCACTCTCTGAACGTAAAAGCACCGCATCAGGCAAACCGCCATTCCATACATTAACAACACCCTTGCGAAAATTTAAGTGCACCATACACCCGCAACAGAATACACCCGAAGGCAGTATATGGCCGAGTTTTCTATTGATTTCTTTAAGAATATCGCTCATCGCGAATCCTTTCAGGGTCATGCCATAAAATGTTTCCGCGACCGGCATGGCCCCAATCGCGGCGGGCAAGCCATGCCCCGTGAAATCACCAAGAAAAACGAGCAGATTTCCTGATGGTGTCTGGGCGGCCAGCAATATGTCGCCGTTAAACACCGCCATAGGAGAGAGTATGTACTTAATATTGGAGGCGTCAACACAACCAGGGTGAGCAATGTTATCAAAAACGCTTTTTGCCACCTCTTGCTCTCGAATGAGCTGGTGATTGTACTCAGCGATACGGTCACGTTGCGCCAATACAGTCGTGTTTAATTTCCGCAAGCGACTCATGGCTGCAATTTTAGCTTTCAAAACCGTTGCATTATAAGGCTTTGTTAGGAAGTCATCGCCACCGGCATTCAGGCAGTCAGCCAGAGACCCCGCGTCCGTCAACGAGGTAAGGAAAATAATAGGAATAAGGTCGTCTGCCGACAGCACTTTGATCTGCTGTGCGGCTTCAAGGCCATCCATTTCAGGCATCAGCGCATCGAGCAGTACCAGGTCAGGCTGGGCTTTTTCGAACTGCTCTACTGCTTCAATGCCATTGCCAGCTTCCACTACCACATGGCCAGACGATTGAACAATTTTCCTGAGTATCATGCGATCGGTGGCATTGTCATCGGCGATCAATATTTTTAAGCGCTCAGAGCCTTCAGCCTGATCATCCATTGGTGCACCTTTGCGCTAAGTATTACGACTTATTTTATGGAAAACAACTGCTCGAAATTAGAAATTGTGAGCACCTTCTTTACATCACTATTGCAGTTTACAATATCAATACTCGCCGTGTCGCCACCAGCATGGTCGCGCAGTAACAGCAGCATCCCTAATGCAGAACTATCAAGGTAGGTGGTGTCTTTTAAATCCACAATATACTGCTGCAAGGGCTCCATGGATTTCTCATAGGCATCCCTGAACTCTTGGTGGG
>JAHRVS010000342.1 GCA_019090565.1 Gammaproteobacteria bacterium | reverse complement strand
CTGTCCCATGTAATGCTGAAATAAAATGCACTTTCGCATACTCGACAAACTGCAAACGTCTTCTGATTTCTCGCTTTACAAACTCTTTATGGGATGCTTCGAGGCCATCCCATTTATTAATAGCAATCACAATGGAGCGGCCTCGCTCTATCGCAAAGCCTAGCAAATGAAGGTCCTGCTCTACTAACCCTTCCTGGGCATCCATAACCAAAACAACAACATTGGCATCATCAATCGCTTGCAACGCTTTAATGACCGAAAATTTCTCGACACTTTCATTAACTTTCCCTCGACGACGCACACCTGCTGTATCAATGAGAGTATATGGCTTACCATTACGCTCATAGGGAATATAAATGGAGTCACGGGTTGTCCCTGGCATATCGAAAACGACGACTCGGTCTTCCCCAAGCATCCGATTCACCAAGGTTGATTTGCCTACATTGGGACGCCCCAAAACCGCAATCTTCGGTCCGCTTGTTTCTGGCTCCTCTATTTTCTCTGCTTCAGGAAGTTGGTCCAGAACATGCTCAATAAGTATGGTAACACCACGATTGTGTGCCGCAGCAGTAGGGATTGGATCGCCCAGCCCCAAACGATAAAACTCTGCCAAACCGATATCTGTATCAACGCCATCTGACTTGTTAGCAACCAAATAAACCGCCTTGTCTTTTACGCTCCGCAAATGCTTCGCGATGCCTATGTCGCCGGCCATGATACCTGCCTTAGCATCAACGACAAAAAGTACGACGTCCGCCTCATCAATGGCTGTTAACGACTGTTGGACCATTAAGTTATCGACCAGATTTTCTTCTTCGCCAAGCCCTCCTGTGTCAATAGCGATAAAGCTACGCTCGTCCACACTTCCTTCCCCGTATTGACGATCTCGGGTTAAACCAGAAAAATCAGCCACGATGGCATCCCGGCTTTGAGTTAGCTTATTGAATAACGTAGATTTACCCACATTAGGGCGCCCTACAATTGCGATAACTGGTTTCATTTGGACTCATTACTCATGGAGGTATTGCGCACATTATATCAGCGTTTCGAGTCATTCAACCCGTGGGCGTGAGCAATTTAGCTTGAAAAAACGACGAAAGGGGGGAAGTTGTTGCAGCATGAACGTTTCATAGGGGTAAATATCCCCTATGAAGGTCGAATCCACTATAAAAAGTGGCTACTTTTTCAATGCTAACGCATGAAGTACACCATGATTACTCAACAAATAGAGTTTATCTTCCTTTACCACTACCGGAGTACGAATACCATTTCCCGGCTCTCTGTTTATTGACTGGTACAGCGCTTTATTCTTCGCCGCAGGGTTCTCCCTGTCGGTTCTGCCGTTGACACGGTACTCGATGGCCATACTGCCATCCACTTGGGATAACCAATGTAAATATCCCTCATTATCGGCCACTACCAAATACGGCCCCATTTTTACCGGTAAGGTAGGCTTGCGATCGATCAATTCTTCTTGCCGCCAGACTTCAATGCCGTTGCTTTGATCCAGTGCCAGTAGCTCCCCGGATGAAGCAGAAAGATAAATATTAGAGAGGCTCGACTCTAAGCCAGTGTGGCTGGAAATATCCCGCTTCCAGATGACTCGCCCAGAAGACAGCTCCACCGCCACCACTTTGCCTTGATAAGCTCCAACAAAGGCTATGTCTCCATCAATAACAAAGCGACCATCAACATCGACGATGCGCTCCAGTTCGGATCGACCGTCAGGCAGTGCAACAGTGGCTTCCCAGTTAGGAATGCCATTTTCTAATGAAATGGACACGAATTTTCCATTGGCAAAACCCGCTAGAACTCGGTCAGCCTGGATAAGCGGCGTGCTGGTTCCTCTAAGGCTAAGAACTGGAACAATTGTTTGATACACCCATTTTTGTTTTCCACTGGCGGCATCAAGCGCATAAAGGCTTCCGTCAGAGGTTTGAGCAACCACAATGCTACCATTTGCCTGAGGAGGAGAAAGAATTTCACCACTGAGACCAATGCGCCATTTTTCATTGCCATTCGTCTGATCCAGTGCCAACAGCTCACCATCGCTACTGCCAAACAGGACCAACCCATACCCCGCAAATAGACCTCCACCGATATTGAGGTCAAAGGATTTTTTCCAGATCACTGCTCCGGTCTTTCGATCAATCGCAAGCACCTTGCCCCGGGTATCCGCTGCGTATATTGTTTTCTCAGTCACCACAGGTGCAAGCTTGGAATACTGTTTCCCCACACCCTCTCCAACTTGAACACGCCATAATGTTTCTATACGAGGCCCGTCAGAGGGAAACAGTTTCGTAAATATCGGGTTGGAGCTACAACCTTGTAAAAATAAAACAAGCGAAAAAAGAAAGGTTAACGTCGTCACTCGTGCAGTGCTTTTAGCGAAGGTTCGTTTCATTATTTAAACAATTCTCTCGTAAAAATATCAGGAAAGGTGGGGCGCTCTGGGTGAACAATTATTACTCTGATGCCAGGTCCGCAGGCGCTAGGTCATCCAACTTCATTTGAACCAAACGGTCCTTCTGAGCGCCGTTGCTGGTTGCAACATCGATACTTCGCTGATAAGCCATTCTCGCCTCAAAGGCTTCCCCCATTAGACTATAAATATCCCCTTTAACCTCTTCGGCTAAACTGCTGATAGAAGAGTCCATTTGACCTGACAGTAGCACCAATGCATCATCGTACTTATCTTGTGCGGAGAACACGCGCGCCAATCTAACCTTGGCAACATTACGAAGTGATTCATCTGAACTCTGGCTCACCACCCATTGCAAGCCCTCTGCTGCCTCAGGCAAGTTACCCTTATCCACATCAAGTTTTGCGATAGCAAGTGCCGCAAATTGTGCGTAGAGCAGGCCTGGGTACTCAGTGATTAACTGGTCTCCTAGGTGACGAACGGTATTTGCATGCTTTTCTTCGTCGCCTGGCGTTTTCACTAGCACTAACGCTTCGACCATATCCTGGTACAACGCCGATCCAGCCTGTTGCTTTTCTGTCTGTGAGCCCGTCCAAGCTTGCCAACCAAAAATAGCTGAAAGACCTATGACAATGGCAAAAAACGTCGAAGAACCGTTTTCTT
>JAHRVS010000341.1 GCA_019090565.1 Gammaproteobacteria bacterium | reverse complement strand
GAATATGGGTATTGGGGGCGAAGTTTTTTAATTGCCGAGGCAGTCGGTGTCGAACCAGCTCAGGAAGCGCAGAGGTGTTTTCCAGTGCAGTCACTAGGGTTTTATGAATAAGCTCATTTCTATAGCAATCACTGCCAATGGGGCTGCCGTCTTCATCAAGCACGATGTACGTATCGAGGCTGAAGTTGGAACTGGAGGTAATGATTCTTGCATCCACAACCGATAAATGCAGCTGCTCCATGGTCGATACCATCATGGCGAACAGGTTAGCGCGGTCCTCCATGTAAATAAAAATTTGTGTGCCACCTTCGAACTGCCTGCTGCTGGTTTCACGTATAAGAATGAGCGGCTTGCTAGATTGATGTCGAATAATGCCATCGGTATGCCACGCGATATCACTGGGGGATTCACGCAGAAAATAATCGTCACTCAGGCTGTCCCAAATTGCTTTTATTTCCTCGGTAGCGCCGTTTTTTGACGCTTGACTCATACGCGCAAGCGCTTCGCTGCGGTTGTCTGCAATGCGTTGCTCATTGTCCACAGGGTTTCCAAGCCCGCGCCGAAAGACATGCTTGGTCTTTCGGTAAAGCTCTCTCATTAGGCTTGCGCGCCAGCTAGTCCATAACTCAGGGTTTGTGGCGCAAATATCCGCAACGGTGAGGGCATACAGGTAATCCAGCTTTAACTCATTGTCTATTTTCTCAGCAAAAGATTGGATGACATCAGGGTCGCTCAGGTCATTTTTCTGGGCCGTCATTGACATCAATAAATGGTTTTGTACCAGCCAAGCTAGTAGCTGTGTGTCAGACCGACTGAGTCCGTGACGGATGCAGAACTTCGTGCTGTCGGTTGCGCCGAGAATGGAGTGGTCGCCGCCCCTGCCTTTGCCAATATCATGAAACAGGCCGGCGAGATAAAGTAGCTCTATTTTTGGTAGTTGTTGGGAAATATGATGGGCAATAGGGAAGGGCTTACGCTGCTCACTGAGACGAAAACAGCGCATGTTTCTGATCACCAGTAATGTGTGCGCATCAACAGTGTATATATGAAAAAGGTCAAATTGACTTTGTCCAACGATCTTGTCAAAAGCGGGCAGGTAGCGCCCAAGCACACCGTAGCGTTTCATGCGTTTTAACTGGGAGAATATGTTGTAGGGTGAGCGTAAGAACGCCATAAAAATACGGTTATTCTGAGGGTTGTTGCGAAATACGTCATCAATGAGGTGGACGTTATCCATAATGAGGCGAATGGTCGAAGCGCGCACTGTTTTTATGTCTTTGCGGTTAGCGATCACCTTGAAAATATCCAGCAAGGCTGAAGGATTTTCCTCAAAGACTAGCGGGTGGGTGGCCTCAATTGCGTCATTGCGAAGTTGAAAATGTTTGTTGATGGCGGTGATAGATGAGTTGCTTTGGTCTTCGAGAATTAACTCATTGAATAATTGCAGTAGCAACTCATTCAGCTGAGACACCGCCAAGGCGGTGCGGTAATACTGTTTCATCAGTTGCTCGATGGCGAGGTTGCTTTCATTGTCCTCGTAACCCAAGGTGCTGGAGAGCTTGTGCTGATAATCAAAAAGCAGGCGATTTTCACCGCGATTTGTCATCAGGTGGAGGTGGTAGCGCAGTTCCCAAAGAAGTGTTTGACAGGCAGCCAGAGTACGGTGTTCTTTTTTTGAGATAAAACCTTTGTCCGCTAGTTCGGCAAAATTGTTGGCATCAAAATGCCGCTTGGCGACCCAGCCAATGGTCTGGATGTCACGCAATCCACCTGGCGCATTCTTGATGTCTGGCTCTAGGTTGTACTCGGTATTATTGTGTTTGGCGTGGCGTTGTTGTTGCTCTCGCAGTTTTTCTTGAAAGAATAGTTCTTCCCCCCAAATCTTCTGAGGTGCAATGACTTCATTTAGTTCGGCCAACAAACACTGTGGCCCGTGAATAACCCGAGCCTCAAGCAACGAGGTCACAATGCACAAATCATTGCGCGCACTTTCGAGGCACTCATCAAGAGAGCGCACGCTATGGCCAATTTGAAGGCCGATGTCCCAAAGTTTGGTGAGAAAACGCTCTAAGCCTTCGTTAAAGCTCTCGTCTTCATTGTCTCTGAGCAGCAGCAGGATGTCTACGTCAGAATGAGGGTGTAGCTCACCCCTCCCGTAGCCTCCGACGGCAAGAAGTGCGATGTTATCCGACGGCGATAAGCTGGCCTGGCACCATAGGTAGGCCAGTACTTGGTCAACCAGCCAAGCCCGCTTTCGAATTGCCGTTGAGACATCCCCGCCTGCCGTAAAATAATCATTAATATGGCTCTGCGACTCACACAGATATTTACGGATAAAAGCAATATCGTCATCGGTTTCCAGGACGCCTTCGTGGAAGTCTGCCAGATTAAAAAGCGCTGTAGACTTAACTGCCTGGGGAGATTGATTGTGAGCCATGGGCTACCTGTATGCTTAGATAGAAATGTTTAACGGTGCACTGAGAGAGCGGGTAGGCATGGAGCGCGCGATATGTATAATTGGGCGGCTACCCCGCCTCTGTTCGACTAAAGTTTTCATCGTCGCGAAGAGTGAGTACTTCATAGCCGGTTTCCGTGACCACAAGAGTGTGCTCCCATTGAGCGGATAGTTTCCGGTCTTTCGTTACCACTGTCCATTCGTCAGGCAATAAGCGCGTTTCACGGCGGCCTTGATTGATCATGGGCTCAATGGTAAATGCCATTCCAGGGGCTAGCTCCATGCCCGTCCCTTTCTTGCCGTAATGAAGTACTTGTGGCTCTTCGTGAAATACTTCTCCGATGCCGTGGCCGCAGTATTCCCGTACGACTGAGAAGCGCTCGCCCTCCGCGTATTTTTGAATGACAGCGCCAATATCACCAAGACGTGCGCCGGGTTTTACTAGTTTGATGGCGCGATACATACTTTCTTGGGCAACATGAATTAGCCTAGAAGCAATGACTGAGGGTTTGCCAATGGTAAACATTTTGCTGGTGTCACCATGAAAGCCATCTTTGATAACGGTAACATCTATATTAATAATGTCTCCCTCTTTCAAGAAGCGCTCGTCATCGGGGATGCCATGGCAAATAACATTGTTAACGGATGTGCAAATAGATTTAGGAAAGCCATTGTAGTCAAGGGGGGCGGGGATAGCGTCCAGAACATTCGTAATGTAATCGTGGCAAATTCGATTTAACTCTCCCGTGCTGACGCCTGCTTTGACATAGGGGGTGACTATGTCGAGGGTTTCTGCAGCCATGCGTCCTGCAATGCGCATTTTCTGTATTTGTTCCGGGGTTTTAATGCTGACGGTCATAAGGTCCTTAATAAAAATCAGGGTGAATTACGGAGCTCTGGGCTATCTTTTAATAGCGGAAAGTTGGAATACTAAGTGAATCGTCCCTTACGCGACGTCAAAGTCAGGTTGCGTGTGTATCAGCATCAAAATGTAAGTGCTGCGGCTTGCTTTTTATCGCGCCGGTGACGTATTTCTCTTGTTTGAAACAGTGCCAAACTCATGTATGCCTTATAGTGTAGCTTGGTGCGTAGAACTCCCCTGTATTTAAGAGGAAGTCGTTATTCATGCGGGCATCCTCCTTTGGGGCGAAGACTAACGCATTTTGAGCTGAATTTCAGCCCAAAATATGGGTTTTGATTGCTGCGAAACCCTGCTTATGGTATAAAGCCGCGCTCGCGTAGTCCTTTTAGGTTAAGAAGGAACGCGTGAGTACAAAAAATCGCACATGCATCGACACACTGGTCCGGGTGCCTCCTATCTATCAAATATGAGACAGGGGTTGGACAGTGGGGTGTATGGAGGTTAAACCCAAACTATATAAGGTATTGAAAATGTCTAACGTAAGTATGCGTGATATGTTGAAGGCGGGCGCTCATTTCGGGCACCAGACTCGCTATTGGAATCCAAAGATGAGCCCCTATATTTTCGGCGCTCGCAATAATATTCACATTATTAACTTGGAAATTACACTTCCAGCTTTTAATGAAGCCATCGCTATTGCTAAAAGCATGGGTGCTGACAACAAAAAAGTATTGTTTGTAGGCACTAAGCGCTCGGCGAGCAACCTGATTAAAGAACATGCTGCGCGCGTAGGCATGCCCTACGTAAACCATCGTTGGTTGGGTGGCATGCTTACCAACTATAAGACTATTCGCCAGTCCATTCGTCGTTTGAAAGACCTTGAGGGTCAGCAAACTGATGGTACTCTCGACAAACTGACCAAAAAAGAAGGTCTGATGCGCCGACGTGAGCTTGAAAAGCTTGAGCGCAGCATGGGCGGCATTAAGAATATGGGCGGCCTTCCAGATGTTCTATTTGTCGTTGACGTTGAACATGAGCGTATAGCCGTTCAGGAAGCCAATAAGCTTGGTATTCCAGTTATTGGCATCGTTGATACCAACAGCAACCCAGATGGAATCGACTACGTTATTCCAGGTAATGACGATGCGATTCGTGCTGTTCAGCTGTATATCGAAACAATGGCTGATGCTTGCCAAGAAGGCCGCTCCGAAGCGGCTGGTGAGCCAGAGCTTGAAGCAAGTGGCTTTGTTGAATCTGCAGAAGCGCCTAGCGCAGCAAAGGATTCCGACAGCGCAGAAGCAGCGGCCAAAGGGTAACGGCTGTTGAACATGAATTAAAAAAGGGGGGTAGACCCCCTTTTTTAATTGGCAAGTAGGACTCCAGCACCTACAACCAAAAGAATTTCAAATATTAGTAATGAGCGGTTTATCTGCTTCTTACATGATAAACCCAGACAAAATTTAATAGTGAGGATCGTATCATGGCTGTGACTGCATCGATGGTAAAAGAGCTGCGTGAGCGTACTGGCCTAGGCATGATGGACTGCAAGAAG
>JAHRVS010000016.1 GCA_019090565.1 Gammaproteobacteria bacterium | reverse complement strand
TTAGCACCATAACAACCTTTGCCATGCAACACGGCATGATATGGGTCGGACTTGGCTGCAACCCATTCAATAGTACAGAGGGCATTAATGCTGCAGGCCATTACTACGGCGCAACTGGCCAGGCTGCGCTGGACGACAACGCCGACGAGTTTCCATCGGAGGCTGATCTCAAATCAGGGCAATACTTAGGGGCGCGAGTTGCTTCCTACGTAAAAAAATTGTCGGCCAACTAATTGCACGTTGCCCGCTCACACTCAGAAGTAAACCAAAGAGATAAAACCATGGGACCAAGAATGAATTTGCAAGAATTAGAACCGGGAATCTTTCAAGCAATGATGGGTGTGGAAAAATACCTGTCTGCCATTAGCCTGGATAAGCGACTGATCGATCTTATTAAAATTCGCGCATCACAGCTCAATGGTTGTGCTTATTGCATACAGATGCACACAGAAGATACGCGAAGTTTGGGCGAGACTGAACAAAGAATATACGCGCTATCAGCATGGAAAGAATCCCCACTATTTTCAGAACAAGAGAGGGCCGTGCTGGCACTCACTGACGAAGTCACTCAAATTTCCAAAAAGGCGGTGACGGACCAAACGTATCAAAATTGCCAGCAATATTTTAGTGACAACGAAATTGCCCAATGCGTCATGCAAATTACTCAGATCAACTCATGGAACCGAATCGCACTGGCCACAAAAATGATCTTTGACTAGACCATGATTTCTAATCGAAACCATTAAAGGAATCAGATGGTCAGCCAGCTGGATCTTCTTTAATGAAATTCATAAAATTCCACCTTATACGTTGCTGTAGTAAATCCAACAAAAAAAACAACCCAAACAAAATGCGGCGGCTTATTTAAAGCAGTAGGCTCTAGGTGAACTTTAAAACCAGCTCAGGAATAAATTAATGCAAATTCTAAAAAATCTATCTATTATTGTAGCCTTCGTATTTCCTTTTAGCGTAAGCGCTACAACCCTGCCAGATAAACTCCTTAATATTCCCATACACCTTATTTCTGGCGAAAACACTTCTCTTATCGATTTTAAAAGTAAAAAACCTGTGTACTTAAAGTTTTGGGCTACTTGGTGTCGCTCATGCATTAAAGAGATGCCTCATTTTGAACATGTACAGAATGAGCATGGGGAAGATATTCAAGTAATAGGCATAAATCTAGGTGTGAATGATGACATCAATACTGTTAAAAAGGTTATTGAGGATTTTGGTTTAAGCATGCCCATGGCAATCGATAAGAGCGGCGATTTAGCACAAGCATTTAAAATGATTGGAACCCCGTATCATTTGTTGTTTGATAAAAACATGAACTTAATACATCGTGGTCATAAAGCAAACGAGTCGCTTGATAACAAGCTAGCACTAGTTTCTAAAACAAACCCCGTTGACTTGCTCGATATAGGCGTATTATCAAACAATGAATTAGATTTAAATTTACCCCTTAATGATGGGAAAACCCACGCGCTATTTTTTACGGCTACATGGTGCGATTGGTATTTAAAAGATAGTCGTCCAAGTGTTTCAAAAAACTGTTCAATGGCACAAATTAATGTGAATGAGCTATCAAAGACATACCCAGATTTTGCATGGCATGGAATCATATCAAGACTATGGACTGGCGATAAAGATTTGATAGCGTATAAAAATAAATATCAAACAGTGCACGGCCTGACTATTGATAAAAATAATCAGTTATTCCATCATTATTCAGTTAAAGATTTGCCAACATTAATTTTGGTTAAGAATAACGAAGTTATAGTAAAAATCACGTCTTTTATTGATAGAGACAGCTTGGTTAAGATTTTAGCTGAGTCAAAATAATTATAGGCCTAACAAGAAAATCACTTGATCTGGAAAACACACTAGAGGACACCCGTCAAATTATTACGGAGTCCCAGTATCGTTGCTGCATTCTTATGGGTGCGCCCTGGTTGCGCCCTAGTTGCGCCCTAGTTGCGAGAACAATTGTAGTGGGCCTCCTTATACGGCGCGGTTTTTACTGGGAAAAACATGGGTGAATTTTGACCGACTGAGCAGGATGCGCCTCATACACGGTAAAACATTACGTAGCATGAAAGGAAATTTACCGCCATACTTATATATCATTCATAGTGACGTTAGTATTTCGCCCTAGGTGCCTTGATTTTTACAATTAATAAAGGATGTTAAAAATGACTCTTGCGTATTGGTGTGTATTAATTGCAGCTTATCTACCTGTCGCTTTGACAGGCTTAGCTAAATTCTCTGGAGGTAAATTCGGAAAATCAGAAAATGAAGCGCCGAGAGACTATTTGAACAGTTTGAGTGGTTGGAGGCAGCGTGCGAACTGGGCGCAAATGAACGGGTTTGAAGCATTCCCCCCATTTGCCGCTGCTGTAATAATTGCGCATTTATGCGTTGTTGATCAGAGCACTTTAAATATGTTGGCTGTAGGGTTTGTTATTCTCCGCGTACTTCATGCCATTTTGTATATCGCTAATTTAGGGTATCTGAGATCAATTGTATGGTTCGCTTCTGTCGGTTGCGTTGTGGCATTGTTTGCACTAAGTGCATGTTTATTTTGAATAAACCAGGACGGGCACTGCGCCGAGCTAAATCGGTAGAAGATTGGAGGTGCAATGCCTCTATCTGGAAAGGGCTAACGACCCACTTCAGCCCCGAGTCATGGGCCGCTATTCGTGAGGGTGGAGGTTAAGCGTTGACAGGGGAATATGCAGGCTCAGTATTGAGCTCCGAAATCAACCTTAAGAACGCGGACCTTGTTGTCTCGCGAAAAAAGCTAGGACAGGCACTATTAGGATTCGCTTTCGGTCAGAGATCTGCCGCGCAAGGTTTGAATCTCTGCGCCAACGAAGCCAAAAAGCGACAAAGTTAAACTGGTTTAAATTTCAGTGGTTGATAAGATACATACCCAGTGTAAAGAATCCCCGCCCCTATCCCAATCAACGCTTTTACGTTTGACTTAATGTAGGAGCCGTATGCGTTAGTAGCCCACGTAAGGATCTGCGCCTGAGGCCTGGTGAATATGGAAAAACACTATATAAATCCGGGTCTTACGGTGACCTAAAATTGTTCTTACATCAGGTGGAATTTACCAGCAGTAATATTGATGTTTTTCAGGTATTCAATGGATGCGTCCGTATATCATTCAGTGCTTAGCTGTAAGTGGTTGTATATAAGGGCAAATGAAAATATACGCGGCGTAATATACGGAATGGACACACTAGAGAACACCCATCAAGTTATTACGAAGCCCCAGTGTCCTTGCTGTATTTTTATGCCCCCCCTAGTTGCGAGAACAATTGTAGTCGGTCTCCTTACAGGGCTTATGAGCTATTTAAGGAAGTTTCTGGGGCTTAAAACTAAGAGACGTCCATTATAGTTGCTGGATAGGGCTTATAATTTGAGTCCGGCATGTGAAATGCTAAAATGGTTATGAAATTATAAAAGTTTGCGTATGCACTCTTTAGGTGGAATAAAAAATAAAATGGGCTACTAGAATAACAAATATAAATATTAAATCGGGGTCAAAAATGAAACAAGTTACTATTTCCTTTGTACTATCACTCTTAATGTTTAACCCGTTAGCTTTAGCTGTGACAGATAAAAAAGGCTCATCCGATCATGAGTTAATTAGCCGCTACCCAGGGTTTTACATTAAAGATTATTCTTACGCTGAATATGATGAAGCTGAAATCATCAATGGCCCATTAGAAATAGAAACGAAAACACTTCCAGCACTAAGCCTTGAGGGAGAAGTAAGTAATATATTATACAAAAATAGTAGTCAGAGTATTAACGTCTCTGTATTTCAGCTCTTCAAGAATTACGAAAATGCACTTAAAAAACTAAATGCTGAGTTTGTTTTTAAATGCAGAGGCAAGAGATGCTATAAGGAAGAGAGCAAATCGAGTGGAAATGTTATCAATGCGAAGCTCCGTAAAGAAGATCTTATTTATAAGGGTCTAGATTCAACAATAAAGGAGGAGTTTGGCATTATGAGTGCAAAAATAAAAATAGATTCATCTAGAGAAGTTTACGTGATGATATGCGTTTCTGCTCATAATAGTATTAACCAACGGCTCATTGCTATTAGCATTATTGAACCCGCAGTTTTAAATTCTGATGTTATAGGTATTGGTTCGGTTGAAGATTTAAAAGACAAAATAAAGCGCAGCGGAAAAGTTGAATTAGAAGGGGTATATTTTGATAGTGATTTGTCTGTTATAAAAGAGGAGTCTATGGAGTCCTTAAAAACAATAGCTGGATACCTTAACTCTGAAACTGAGAAAAAGTTTTATGTTGTTGGGCATACTGACAATAATGGATCGTATGAGCACAATGTTAGACTATCACTATCAAGAGCCCAAGCGGTGCTTGATACTTTAACAAAAAAATACCAAGTAAAAACGGGCGTTCTTAGTGCTCATGGCGTAGGCCCTGTTTCACCAGCTCAGTCAAATTTATCAGATGAGGGGCAAAAAGCTAACAGGCGTGTTGAGCTAGTATTGAAAAATGGGGATTTTTAGTAGAGGTTATTCTTTGGCGGCGTTCAAAGTACACTAGAGGGCACCCGTCAAATTATTGCTGAGTCCCAATGTCGTCGCCGTATTTTTATGGGTGCCCCCTAGTTGTGCTTCCCTAGTTGTGAAATCCATCCAATATAAGAACAATTGTAATGAGTGCCCTTATAGGGCTTTAAGTGAACGGATACTTGGAGAGAATATGAATATACACAACACAGTCGCAAATAGATTGCCTGTTTGGGCTCTAACCGCCGTAACGCTAATATTGGTTAGCTATGTTGGTGTATTAGGAGGAGTTGCAATTTTATCTGAAAGGGACGTCGAGTTTTGGCCGCCTAAAATTGGGCCCGGACCAAAGTCAAAACTTGTAGATGAGTTTGGAGCGACCCGAGTTGAGTTAATTAGAGTAATATTTGCCTTGGAGACCCAGCTAGGATCGCTAAATGATAGGTTGAATTACGCTCGCATAAATAGAGCCGATACATATGAAGATGAAGGTTCAGAATCAGATATATGGCAGAAAACTGTTGGTGACTTAAATAGTGATATCGAAAAATATGAAGAAAAATTAATAAAGAGAGTCGATATGTTAGAGAAGTATATTAGCTCAACGGAACAGCGTTTATCTGAATTATAGATATCTCAATATTATCCTTACAGTAAATCACATAATAGTCCACTAGAAGATACCCCAAAAATCAAAGGGGTCATAATAATTGATTGCTGACCCCTTTAATTATATCACTCCCATTTCCCGCATGACGCTGCACAGGTGATATGAACTTGATACCGCTGTGTTTGCGCTCATGGTTATACCAGTGCACAAAGTTCAAAACCCAAGCCCGAGCACCTTTGATGCATGAAAACCGTTTATAAGGATAATCAGAGCGATATTTACAGGTTCTAAAATCGACTCGGCATAAGCGTTATCATTACTCACTCGCGGGCGATTGTATGAGCTGGCAACGTTTAGCTTATACAGCGTTGCCAGCAGCGAAGCTGCCTTTCATCGGACTTCCATTGTCAGAATGAAGCACCAGGGATTTGCAGCCAACACCTTCACATAGGTGTGCTTTCGACACCCGTTGTGACGCGTTATCACTGAACTCTTTCTCATGCACCTCCCAACTCACTACTTTGCGGCTGTAGATATCCAATATCAGGCAAAGGTAGTAATGGATACCTCGGGCAGGCCCCGGTAACCATGTAATATCCCTACACCAAACTTAATTTGATTCGGTCGCTTCATGGGTGCTGATAGGCCTCTTTGTGGGTGCTTTCGAGTGCCCTCGATGGTGTTGCTGCTTCTGTTCATGCATGGTGCGATAAAGACTCGACTCCGAGGCAATGTATTCCCCCCCCCTTTCCTGCCAAGGCAGGGACTATTTGGCTTGGCGGAAGATTCTTAAATTCTCCGCTGTCTACAATCCTAATAATCTGTTCTTTTTCCTCTGAAGACAGTTGGTCGCCAAGTATTGGGCGTACTGCACCGGATCGCCCATCAAGCCTTACTTCACCAGTTTGAGCCTAACGCTGACTGCGTGCGGACACTGATACCCTGCTCTTCACAGGCCTTATGTTTTCGCGCACCATTCTCCACTGCTTCACTAATCAGCTCTATGGTCTTGCTGCGATCCGAGACGCTGATTAATCGTCCTCGTCTTCCCACCAGATCGCATTGGCTTTTTTTCTTAGCACCAGGAGCGCTGAAGTTTCAGTTAAGGCTTTTTCTTCACGCCTTAGCTGCTTTTTGAGAGGCTGTATCTCTCTTTTATCCTTCAAACTGCTGGCCTTTGATTACTTAGCTTTGTCTTTGTCTTTGCCTGTGGAATTAGCTTGTATACAGGCTTGCTTCCAAACAGCAATCTGGCCAACGTAAAGCCCTTTACTGCGACGATATTCTGCAAGCTCTGCTTCAATCATAGCGGCCGCCTCCAGTACAACTGAAAACTTGTCACTGGCGCTCCAGTTTTCTGCATTCTTACCATCTCCCAGCACAACTAACCCCCTAATTCTGGCTTCTTTGTGCCAAACATAAAGGGTGCAGTTAGAAACTCCCGTTTCTTCTACCAACTTCGGTATCGACGTATTATCTGGGGGAATCATCCGCTTAATAATGGACGGCTTTCTCTCCTCTGAATAACGCTTCGTAAATCATCCTAATCGCCCTCTGTTTGCTTATTAGGGAAAATCAGATGACGCGACAACTAGCCTGACACAGGGGGTGACTCTCCAATAATTGATGGGTATTATCTCTTATTTAAGTGTCCGGTTCATTCAATCAGAACAGTGACTTGGACTGGTGTTTACAATAAAGAAGCTATAATTAATAGCTCATGCCCCCTAAGCTACAATAGATAAAGGTTCAACATGTTAGCAGGTCAAATTTGGGAGCATACGGCCAAGCCAGGAAGTCTTCAGAATGGTAAGCCATGCTAATTAGGCGCAATCAACATTCAATACAGTAACCCCTCTATTTTTCATATTAAAAATAAAGAAGAGGGAGCAAAGGACTGAAATGAATCCTTACATACTTATAAGGTCTACGAATATAGTAACCCGTATCGCTATTACGGTTATTATCATTTCAACATTTGGGTTAGCCCCGTACTTATCCGGAATACAGGCGCTCAGCAGCATCAATGAAAACCATATCCCCATGGCTCCAAGCACTGCCATTTGTTTTATTATTTCAGGTATAATTTTATCAATAATATCCAAAAAACCTACAACAAGGAGGAATCATATAGTTGTATTCATGTCTTTCCTTATTGTACTTTTTGGAACATTAGAAGTTTTAAGCTTTTATGTAGGATTGGATTTAAATTTCGAAGATATGATTATGCCTGAAGGTGGCAATCTCAATGGTATTCCAGTTGGTCGAATGTCCGTAGCAACTGGCGCCATTTTTATTCTAACAGGGCTTTCTTTTTTATCCGCAAGTTTAACTAACACAAATATATTTACTAAAAATGAGATTAAAGTTACTTCTAGCTGCTTAAGTTTAATTGTACTTACTATCAGCTTTACTTTTTGTATTGCTTATCTCTATGGCCGCCCTTTTATGTACGAGGTGGGCGGAATCATCCCTATGGCACTAACGACAGCTATTAACTTTACACTTCTTGCCATTGGTATTTTTATTATAAATAAAGACTACTTCCCTGCGAACTTAGTATCAGGAAACTCCACACGCAGCTATCTATTACGTTTTACCTTGCCACTTACGGTGTTTACAACAATTATTGGAGGCACTTCAGTTCTATTTTCAACGAGTGCTTTTAATATTAACCCTGCGCTTACAACCGGAATATTAACAGCCATGATGTCAATTGTTTCGGCTGTCATAGCGGCTAAAATTTCCAGTCATATGGGAAAAGAGATAGATAAAAGCAAAGAACAATTGAAATCGTCTCACATTGCCCTAAAAGCGAGCGAGAGCATATACCGAGGTCTGTTCGATAATGCGGAAATCTCCATTTTAAATGAAGATATGTCATTGCTTTTAGCTCGCCTTAACGAACTTCGCAGTGAGGGGGTAAGTGACCTTAAGCACTATTTGAACGAAAACATCCAGACTGCATGGGAAATGGTTTCATTGCTTAAAATCAATCATGTTAATGGTGCAACACTAGAAATGTTCGGAGTAGAGTCAGAAGAACTTTTCATACAGCAAATAGATAAAACGTTTGATGATGATACAATTCACGTATTTATTGATGAGCTCTGTGCGATATGGAGCAGAGAGAGATACTTCCGTTCAGCTGCAAAATATAAAACCCTCAAGGGAAAAAAAATTGATGCGATAATATCTTTTCGCATCCCTGAATCTGACCTGGATTTCAAAGCCATCCCTGTTACTATCCAAGATGTTACAGAGTCCACAAAAACTCAAGAAGCCCTTGACAAAAGCTCTACGGAAAATCGCCTTCTGATTAATAATGCACCTTACTGTATTCATCAAATAGATCTCGGAGGTGAGCTGATCTCAATGAACCCTGCCGGCGTTCTTATGATGGGAGCATCAAGTGAAGATGAGGTTGTTGGCATGTGTTATTTAGATGCTGTCAATGACTCTGATAGACAAAGAATCTCTATATTGCTGGGAAGTGCATTCAAAGGAGAGTCATCACATTTCGAATTTGTATCCAGTAATGGTCGATACTTCGAGTCATCTTTTATCCCGATATTTAGTAATGAAAAAGTTGACCGAATCATGGGATTAACAAAAGATGTTACCACGCGTAAAATTGC
>JAHRVS010000340.1 GCA_019090565.1 Gammaproteobacteria bacterium | reverse complement strand
CATCTTCACAAACAGAAATGATTTCTTTTGCAAAAAGGTCGAGGGTGTATTGGCTGCGGTGCTCGCTATCGCCCATTCCGCTGATATCAATAGCCGCAACATTGAACTCTTCAAGAAAGGAAGGAGCAATGAAATCCCACCAGTGTGAATGGGCGCCACCACCATGAACCAGTAAAAGGCCTTGTTTTTCGCCCTCGTTGCGCCAGTGCTGATAGTGGATTTTACTTCCATCGACATCAATGTACTTATCGGCATAGGGCGTATTGACTGCCTTTATAAACCATTCCGGTGCCGTACTATCTTGATATTGTTGCATATTTAATCCTGACTAACAGTTTCTAATGAGAATAGGCTTGTCATACCTTCGTTCAAACGGTCGTTTGAACTTAAAGTTGGGCCATTCTACATCATTACTTAACAAACTGAATAGAAAAGTATGCGTTTACCGTTGCAGTGAGAGTATAGCGTTGGCTTTGATGAGAGGGAATAATGAAAAATCTAAAAAAATTGTTTATAGACAAGTGGTTATTTGGATTGCGTTGTTTTTTTGTTAAGGCTTCGACATATTGGGAGGGGCTTTTTTGTTACGATTATCTCCCTTTCAGGTGCAGCTAGTCCCTTTCTGTTAGTGTTTCCTTGTGCCTGACGACAGAAGGATTACTACACTTATAGAATATGGGCAGTAATACAGATTTGTAGTTGTAATGGGGTTCAGTGTTAATTAGGATGCGGCGCCTAGAAATCGAACAGCAAAAGAGGGAGGGGTGTCGACATTACAAGTGTGGCGCCTCTGTGCCAGCTGAGCGACTAGACGATTATTACCATTTTTATAGGCGCTGATGTTGATCAGGGTAACAATAAAGCGGGCCATTATTTGAATAAAACTGAAAAAGGGGAAAACCAGGCTTCTTGCGATAGTCTTGATCAAAGTGTGCTTGATGGACTGAGGGCGCTGGAGTCCTCCGGCAGTATCGACCTATTAAGCAGGGTGATTAATCTCTATTTGTCTAGTAGCATTGACCTTGTTCGCTTATTGGAAGCCGCTTGTGACTCGGGTGAGTGTGAGAAAATTGAACAGTATGCCCATGGGCTTAAATCAAGCTGCAATAATGTGGGCGCATTAAGCTTGGGTCATTACCTAGAGAGCTTAGAGGCGGAGGCAAGAAACGGTATGATAAAAGACGTTAACAAGAGCCTAACGACTATATTACACGAATATGACAGAGTGACCGCCGCGCTGACTCAGGAGCTTGTTCTTAAATGTCGTTGAATAATAGTGATTCGCTGGGCCACCAACCCGACCTTCCTTTTCTTGATGCTGATGATTGCAGCGGTGCTGTCGTGCTGGTTGTTGACGATGACCCAACCTTGCGGCTGTTGATGAAGGAGGCTCTCCAACAGGTTGGTTTTCAAGTCATGGAAGCAAGAGACGGCCAAGATGCAATTGATTTATTTCAGCAGATTATTCCTGATATTATTTTGATGGATGTTTCCATGCCGGTTAAAAATGGCTTTGAGGCGTGTGAAGAGATTCGTGCGCTTCCTTATGGCCGTTATTTGCCAATATTAATGATGACCGGCCTTGATGATATGAACCGCGTAAAGCAGGCTTATAAAGCGGGCGCGACAGATTTTCTGGTTAAGCCGATAAACTGGGTTATTCTTGGGCACCGTGTACGCTATATGTTGCGATCGGCGAAAACCCTTGAGCAACTTAGGGAAAGCCAGAAAAATAATCAAGCATTGATCGATAGTTTGCCTGATACAATTGTTAAAGTGGCGATTAATGGCACCGTGCTCGATTATAAAGCCGGCGATGGTGGCAGCCTAAAAATGGATAAAAAGGATGTTATTGGCTATAAGTTGGATGCGTTCCTTCCTAAGACTTTAGCCACAGAATTGAGTGGCTTGGTGCTCGATGTTTTTAAATCAGGTGAGACAGCAAGCAAAGAATTTACGATCAAACTTAAGCGTAATAAGTATGTTTATGAAGGCCGGCTGATAAAAATTGGTGATTATGAAGTCGTGTGTATATTAAGGGATATTACCGAGCGGCGTAATTCTGAAGAAAAAATTCATTACCTTGCTTACAACGATGCCCTGACGACATTGCCAAATCGAAGCTTCTTTAATGAATGGGTTTCAAATCGGCTGTCCTACTTGAGAAAACTAAATGGATTTCTCAGTGTGTTTATTTTGGACCTCGATAACTTCAAGCAAATTAACGATACGCTAGGACATAATATTGGTGATGCTTTATTGAAAAGCGTTGCTCTTAGACTGAAACAGGCGATTGATACAGTTTGCGATTCTCAGCATGGTTGCGGAGATGAGTGTGAAGTGCTGCTATCTCGCTTTGGTAGCGATGAGTTTGCGGTGGTATTTGTTCACCCTCGGCACGCAATTCCGGTAGAAGCCATTGCCAGTGAAATGCACAAGGAATTCTCCCACTCGGTTGAATTATTGGGGCATGAGATATTTATCACGGCGAGTATTGGCTCTGCTTCTTTTCCAGATGATGGCCGTGATCTAAATGCTTTGGTGAAAAATGCCGATACGGCGATGCATCACTCTAAGAGACACGGGCAGAACCATTTTCGTAGTTATTCTCGTTCTATGAATGCACGGTCTATGGACCGTTTAACGCTTGAGAACAGTTTGCGTAAAGCATTGGATTCTAATGAGCTGCTGCTGCATTACCAGCCGCAAGTTAACCTTAAAACAGGTAAGATTGTTGGCGCCGAGGCCCTGATTAGGTGGCAGCACCCTGAGCGGGGCTTGATATCTCCAGACAGGTTTATTCCTATTGCCGAAGACACCGGGCTGATTAATTCTATTGGCGAATGGGTGTTAGGAGAAGCCTGCAAACAAATGAAGCACTGGGTAGATGCTGGCTACGATATTAATCGAATGGCGGTAAACCTTTCCTCAATACAACTTCGTCAGCCTGACTTTATTCATCGTATACGTCGAATTGTATCGTCGGTAGGGATAGCGCCTTCGTATCTGGAATTTGAATTAACCGAAACGACGCTCATGCGCAATGCCGAACGGTCCATCTCCTTGTTGCATGAAATTCGTGATGATGGGCTGGTTTTGTCTGTGGATGATTTTGGCACGGGGTATTCTTCACTGAGTTATTTAAAACGCTTTCCTATTGACGCATTAAAAATTGACCGTTCCTTTGTTCAAGACCTTGAGCAAGACAGTGATGATGCAGCCATTACCTTTGCTATTATCGCAATGGCCCATAATTTAAACCTGAAAGTGATCGCTGAAGGAGTGGAAACACCGCAGCAGCTTCAAATACTTCAAGAGCACGAGTGTGATGAGGGGCAGGGGTATTTGTTTGGCCGCCCTCAACTCCCAATTGAATTTGAAGAACTGTTAAAAAAACAGAGTGACTAGAGGTGGAAGCGCCCAAATCTCAGACTGTTAAATAGCATTCAATGCCCCGAGACTGAAGCTGAGCCGTTAATGCTTGGTTTTTGCTGTTGAGAGGTCGCTGGTCGAGAAGCTAGCGCTTATATCAATGATGGTTGAGCGACATGGATCTCGGCAAACAATTAGAACGTGACGACTCTATTTCTGCCGGTTTGTTTTGCTTTATACAGCGCCTGATCTGTGGCAAGAATAAAATCATCCAGTTTATCTTGAGGGCGTAACGTCCAGCTTGCTGCGCCCACGCTGCAGGTGACGACACTGGCAACTTTTGAGCCTTTGTGAGCCAGCTGCTGCTTTTCCATTGTTTTGCATACACGCTCTGCGTATCGCTGTAGCTCGTTTGGTCCGAGCTCAGGTAGTACTAACGCAAATTCTTCACCACCATATCGTGCCAAGGTATCGCTGGATCTGCGGATTTTCCCGGCAAGCATTTCAGCAATGTGTATTAGGCATTCGTCGCCTGCCTGGTGGCCGTATATATCGTTATATTGTTTGAAATAATCGATATCTAGCAGTAGCAGGCTTATTGCTCCACCTTTTCGCATTGCGCGGTTCCATTCTTCTTCAAGCCCAATGTCGAAACAACGGCGATTCCCTATACCCGTTAGTGCATCAGTTTTGGCGAGGCCTTCGAGATGGATGTTGTTTTTATTTAAGTTGGCTTTTTCCACAATGAGTAGCTTGCCTTGCAGATAATTGACCCTGGACAGACGGTCCATGATGTAGGAAAAACCCACTGCGGCGGCGAATCCACAAAAAAGTAGAAAGACAAGCAATAAGCGAAGGTCTGCGGGGGTATGCTTAATGTAAGTCATCGTACTGACAATCAAGGAGAACACCACCACGCCAGCAAGCATGGCGTGTTTGGTTGTGATTGGCATCGCGAGTACGCCGAATAGAAATATCATGTATACAATGATGTAGTTCAGCGTGACATAGGGCTCGGTCGTATAGTGAACAACGCCAGCCAGTACGGAGATGCAGGTTAGGATCACACAAAGGGTAATGGCATTTTGGTAATTATGTTTGAAGTTTGGAAGGTAGCTAAAAAACAATAAAACGGCGAGGGTAATGATCGCAGGGATGCGATTAAGCAGAGCGCCTACTTTCCCAGTTTGGTTCGCCATACTTTCTAGCAGGTGCAAAGATATAAAAAATAGCAAACCTGCAATAAGAATAAATCTTATTAAAACAAGAGACTGTCTGAACCCCGCGTCTTGGTAATTGAGTTCCAGTTTCTCAGGGAATGAAACATCAAAAATAAAATGTTCCCCAGTGATTCGGTTTCTTAGGTTAATCACCAGTTCACGGTCTACTTTTACATCGTCATCAGGTAACCCTGATTTCTTACCAAGTATTGATTCCAGAGTAATATGCATAAGTGGCACTTTTCTCTATATCGGTAAATATGAAGTTCATTCCTTCGTGTGTGTGCGTCACTTCGAAGTTCCATCTTCTATTTGGTCTAAAGTTGGTTCTTGTAAGCGCTTTGCACAATATTTCTTTGCGTAATCGCTCTATTAAGTCTACGACCAAACTACTGCTTGACCGCGTGAAGAACTGCTATTTTGTGTGCCGCTTTTGTAACCTTTGTGAGTGAAGCGGCAGTGGTCTGCCGTATTTAGGTAAGGGGAATTGCCGCTTTCTTTGAGAAATGGTTGGTTAACGTTCAGATTAACGTTTGGCATTCTAATTGCTGGTCTTATGGCGGCTACCGTGTAAAAAGTGCATTTTTAGAGGTGCCCTTAAGTGTTACCGCAAATATTCAAAGGGAGTGATTGGAAATATGAGTATTTCTCCGCTGGTCTCAAGCATTTTATTAAAAGGGGTTACGGGCCTTGCATCGAAAACACTGAGTCGATTTGATGACGTGAAGGAGGCGAGCCCATCTGCTAAACCTGTGGGGCAGGACGATAATCTTGGTTTAGCGGCGAAAGAATTTGGGCAGCTTTTGCGCTCTTACCAAGACATGTTGTCTGACCGTATTCAGGCGCCGTATCTGGACGGCGCTGCTGAAAATAACAGGAAGGCACTCGAAGAAGTGAGTGATGCGCTTTCGCAACACTTGGAAACACTCGATATACATGCAGGCATGAGTGGTTTGATGGAGCAGCTTGAAGCGGGTTTACCTCAATTTGAGCTCGAAGGGCAGAGCCTCGGCAGTCCTTTTCAAGAGGGTATATGGGCGCTGCTTGGTGCGCAAGAAAGAGCCTTGCTGGAGCAGGTGAGCAGGGCTGAAAAAGGCGGTGAGCCCGTTGAGACGGGTGCTGATGAATTGGCACTTCGTATGAAAAGGCAGTTTATGGCATAAACTGCCTTGTAGGTGTGTTGCTACTATTTTTTACATGTGGGTATGCGGTCACTCGTGGGCATCTTTGTTTCTTCATCGATGATGGTTTGAGGAAACTGCCCCATAAAACAACAGCACACATTTTCATTAATCATTGTGCGTGGGCCGTGAGGGTGGCCGATATGCTTATAGGGCGCATGATGGTGAGTCGGCTCTGTGTGTGAGTGTGCCTCAGGTGCATGGGAATGATCGTGGTTGTGGCTGTGTGCATGGCTGTGTG
>JAHRVS010000339.1 GCA_019090565.1 Gammaproteobacteria bacterium | reverse complement strand
CTAATCGTGACATCGGTCGTCGTCGTTGAACCCGTAGTACCTTGATTGGTGTCGTTACTGATGTTCGTAACAAAATACTCTTCGCTACCAACCTTAATCACCGCCTTTTGATTGTTAACGGTGCTGATGCGAGGGCTGGATAAGACTTGCACATCACCTTGTGACTCTAACACCTCAATGATGCTCGAAAAGTCGGTGAAATTTAGGCCCACACTAAAAATACCGCCTAGGGCCAGCTCAGCAAGCTTCGAAACATCGCCCGCTTGAAAGCCCGCCCCCACTCGGCCATCGTTTAGCCCGAGTTGGCCTCCAAAACCCTGTTCAAAGGTATCCCATTGGATGCCAGCTTGAAATTTTTCATTTAACACCACTTCCAAAATTTTTGCTTCAATGGTCACCTGACGCAACAACGCATTTTCGGCGCGTTGTAAAAACTCCTCCACCGCTCGAAGCTCACTGGTATACGCCTCCACCAGTACTATGCCTACCTGGGGTGACACCACTACGCGTTTACCAAGGCCCGTGCCCACTATCGCCGTGACACTCTGCTCGATTGACTCCCAGAAGTTCGTACGGGATAGGGTTTCGACATGACTATTGGTAATAGACGAAGAAGCCTGATTGCCTTCGCCCGACGAACCCGTAGCACTCGAGTCATTGTTTCCCGATTGAGCACTGCCCCCACTGGATATCTGGCCATTGCTCACTTGCGTGCTGGAGGTGCCTTCACGGCTAACATTCAAATAGTCCACTTTAAACAACTTGGTTCGAACGCTGCGAGGCAATATTTTATAGCCATAGCTTTCTTTTACGTAGTCAAAATTATACACATCACACACCGCATCAAGGGTTTCCTCAAGTGTTACTTGTTTTAAGCGCATTGAAATGGCGCCTTTTACACCTGGGTGAACCACGATGTTGATATCACTGTCTTTAACCAAACCCATGAAGAACCGTTTTGCATTCACATTCACCGTACTGACGTCAAATCGCCGAATATTTTCATTTAAGGAAGGCAGGGGTGATTTTTTAGCGCCAGTTTGACCAACGAACCATGGACTTTGTATCGCTTCTCGCTTTTTTGTTAAAGGCGTTGTACCGTTTGATGAAACTACAGACTTATCGTCAGCATTGACTGCTACTTTACTATCATTTGTTGCGCAGCCATTTATCGTTACGATCATCAAAATAAAAGCGAATCGTAGAAGAAGCTTTATTCTTATAAAAATATCCATATTGTTATTTATTTCCAATCCCTTTAATCAGATCAAGCACCATTCGCTCGCCATCTACCAGCAGTACCACCCTATTTACTTCAATTTTGAGTATTTTTGCACCTGAAACCCTTGTATTAACTGATCCTATTTTATTGTTAATCATCGCTAACCGAATATCATTTTCAATTAGAATCATACTTAATTTAAAATCTGAACGCCGAAGCGCGGCCTTGTTAGAATAACCGCCGTTACCCTTAGCGCGCATATAATCAGGTTTAGTTGGGTCGCCATCTAGTGCATGCACATATCCGCTTTCATCATCAACAATGAAAGCCAAACCAATTAAAAACAATGCAAATCCACACTTCCTACCCATTAATTAACGCCTCATAGACGGACAAGGTATGCACTTTTAGCTTAAGTTCACCCAAGGGGTAATTTGTTAACTGGTAGTTGACTTCATCGAGGTATATTTTTTCATTAATCATCTCTAATTTTTTAATATATTTTTTAACATTATTAAAACTACCGATAAAATTAAGCTCCAAGCCGTGTTTAAACAGCGCCAATTTCATGCTTTTATCGCCACTTTCAACCGGCTCAGATGCAACATTTGTCATACTTATCAGCCGCAAACCGCTCTCGTTCCCTAAGATCTCACTCAGCACCGGCAGCATCCTTTCAGGGGAAATCAGCCCAGCACTCGACATAAGGAGAACCTTGTCGAGCTTTTTTTCATCTCTTTGTGCAAGCCTAATTTGCGTATTTACCTTTTCATTTGGATCAATTGATATTTGTGTATCCAAAATCAATAATCTATTGCTATTGTCCTGGTTGGCGCGGTGAAGCCCACGGTATTCCTCTTTAAGCTCTGAGATTTGAGCCGAATAAGGAGACATCCAAAATTGGTCAAAAGCCCCTACCAATACCACGAGTACGGCCACACAAATAATGACCCTTTCCCGCACTTCAAGCAGGTTTGTTTTTTCTACTAGGCCCGAAATTTTATCCTTCATCAGAATTAATTCTTGAGTCGACATGAAAAAGGGTATAGCTCGGAAACTTATTGGATTTTTCCACCTGTAGATTATGAAAGGACAAACCATTAAAAACAGTATCCGCTTGTAACTGACCGATATAAACCGGTACATCGCTGGCCTTACGGCTCATTCCTGTTAGGGAAAGATCATTCCCATGACCAAATAAAATAATTTCACTCAACCACACACCAGGTAACTCATTACGAGAAAGCACATCATAAAATGCAGAGACACTGCGCCCAGTATCGAGACCCATTCGATCAATATACGAAGCAAGGCGCCTTTTATCTGCATTTATATTGCTAAGCGATTGCAAACGGTCTACCAGTTGTTGGTCCACTTTAATCAGCGCTAAAGTCGCTTCCCTTTCATTAATTATGGTATTTTGAGTCATGTTCTCCATTTTTACATCGGCTATTTTTCTGGTTATTTTTTCCACAGAAAAATACTGATACCCACCCCCGATACCCATCAATAGGACTGTCACCATTAACATCAGCGCCATTTGCGCGGCAGAAAATACCACTGGGAGTTTTTTAAATTGCTCCTGATAAAAATTAATCGCTTGTTTCACGGTGCCCTTCCAAACCACTCAGCGCTACACCAACTGCCGCGCCATAAACGACACTGCATTCGACATCCAACGTTTCAAACAGCTCGTGTATTTGAAACGGCAGCAGTGCTACCGGCAATCGATCATTCAATAGATCCGACAACTCCAAGCCCTTTTCGTTGTCCACCAAAATAAAACCCATTTCAATGCCAGGCTTTCCTAATTGGCTTTCGTAATAGTCCAGTGATCGCTGAATATCCAAGCCCAATCGATCAGTGTTTTCAGTATTATGCAAAAAACCTTCATCAATTTCTTCTTCTGAAAAGTGACCGTCAAGGGTCCGACACAGATAGAGCTTTCCACTCTCCAAAAGGCACAAGGTTCCTCCGCTTTTTTCCATTTGAACAACGGCTAAGTCCACCCCCTCAAATGCAGGCAACCACTCAAACATACTTGCTAACGCAATTTCGTTAATCCCAATGCCCGTTAACTCGACATTCGACTTATCAACCAAATCCACCAATTTTTTAATGTCTGACTTCTGACACAAGGCTGCGTAAGACATATCCATACGCCCACGGTAAGCATCCCCAGGAAGCCTAAAGGCATCAATGACAATCTCCTCGGCCGGCTGATTCGTCAGCTCTGACACCTTCCATTTCATGGCAGATGTCAGCTCCTCGTCTGGCACCTCTGGCGAGTCGATAAGCATCAATTGGTAATAGCTTTTGGCCAACGTAATAGAACATTGCTCGCAACCACTGCTATTAAGGAGCGTGGTAAGCACGGCTTCCATCGTGTCTGGAGTAAAGGTCTCATTGAAAGTTTGATGTAAAACCGGCCTATGCTCCTTGCTTAAACTAACAGAAACAGCGGCCACACTGTCCGCGAGCAACTCAATGCCCAGTACCTTGATGGCGCGTTTAGTGCCAAATTTGCTCAATAACGTCGATAAATCCATTTATCTCTTCTGATAAAATTCTAACTATATATCTGAGTGTAGACGAAATAAAAAATGCCACTCTCACACTG